>CAVJSY010000022.1:1418-2342 GCA_963652285.1 Oribacterium sp. | reverse complement strand
TTAGTATCTATTACTCTCAGAAGTTAATTTCCGAGTTTCCTATCAATTTGGAGCAAATGTCGTAGGTATCTACAACTTTTTTCCGATATATGACTTGATATATAAATATCAATCTAATATCATTTTAGCATATAATAAGTATTTTTACCAGTGCTTAATTGGATTAAAGTATCATTGCTTATCATATTGTTTAAAATGTCATTAGCTCTAGTTTTAGATATGTCAAGCAATGACTCTACTATTATTCTATTTATTTTGTTATTTTTCTTTAAATATTCAATAATTTGTTCCTCTTGTGTTAAATTAGTTGGTAGAATTTTAACATTATCATTTTTAACATAATTGACATTATATAAAGTTACTTTGAATACATTTTCGGTATTCAATATTAATGGTTGTTTATCAAAATCTTTATATGATTCGATGATTCTTCCAATACCAGTTCCAAAACTTTCTACATATTTTAATCTATAAAATATATTTGCTAAATTAGGATTTCTTGACTCAGAAACACCATTGTATAAATCTTCTATATTAAGACCTTTTATCAATCCACCTAAAGATGTGATTTCAAAATGATCATCAAATAATGATATTAATATACTACCAGTAAAATGATAATCACGATGTATAACAGCATTTAATAAAGATTCTCTAATTGCATATTCCGGATAATCTTTTGTATCAATTCTTTCTAAACCTATAATTTTTCCTTTAGTTTTGTTATATAAATCTAAATATTCAAATGTATCATTTACTTGTTTTAATACAGAACCAGTAAATTCTTTTCTATCTTTAAATTCTAACTTACTATTTCCATTAAAAATAGCACATTTTATTGAATAAGGACATTCATCTGATAAAAGCAGTCCTAAATTAGTATATTTATTATTTAAATTAACAATATTTAGTGTTTTAAATTTA
>CAVJSY010000022.1:0-1408 GCA_963652285.1 Oribacterium sp. | reverse complement strand
ATTTATTATCATTAATTTCTATATTGTGATTTTTAAAAATATTTTTCAAATATTCAAAGTGTAAATTCTGAACATTTGAGACATTATTTTCAAAAGAATTACTATTGCTTTCTATTAACATTTTTTTTATAACTTCTTCGCTTGCTTGTACCGATGCATTTCCATGCCTTAAATAAACACCTGACGATTTTAAACCTTTATCAGATAGATAATATGGTTTATTTGGTGCCTCACTAATTTTAACAATAATTATATCTTTATTCTCAATTCTTTCTATATATATTTTAGTATAAAGTGTTAAATCTGATTTAATACCTTCACGTATCATCCCACTTAATGATTCTAAATCTTTATCAGCATTTTTCAAACCAATGATATTTCCATTATCATCAATGCCAATATAAATAGTACCATCATTAGTATTAGCAAATGCAACAATTTCTTTTTTTACATCTTTAGTTAATTCAACTTTTAATTCAGTTTTTTGATCTTCTATATACATTTTTATCACCCAATAATATTATATACAAAAATAAAAATATTATCAATTAATTCGACCACTTTTCGACCACTTTTCGACCATGATTGTTTCATGTATTAAAAAATCGAACTAAAAAGTTCGACTAAATGTCACTATGGAGCCAATGTCGTAGGTATCTACAACTTTTTTTCCAATATACGAATTGATATATAAATATCAACCACTAATAATATTTTAACACAAATTTTCTTATATGTACCAGGAATTTGTAAATTTCATGACAAAATAATATATAGAAGTGATTATTATGTTAAAAATATTAAATACTATTAATTTAGGTAAAGATACAGAAAATAATTTTAAAGAAAGTAAACCAACAACTATTATAAAATGGTTTATAGAAAAATTAACAAAATAAAAGTTAGAACAAATGAAACTGATAAAATTCCTAATTTAGATGGAAAACTAATGATTCATCAATAGGTATTTCTTGCTTGATAATATTAATCATAAACACCATCCTTTCTTTAGGATGATTTCTTTGTAAGACACAAAAAAATCAATCTTTCGATTGATTCTATATATCAAGTTCAAACTAAATAGTTCGAACAGATTCGTCAATGGAGCAGGTGATGAGAATCGAACTCACGCAGTCAGCTTGGAAGGCTGAGGTTCTACCATTAAACTACACCTGCATCAGTAGGCAATAATAATGATACTATAAAATTGCCCATCTGTCAATTGTTTCATGCAACATTTATATATATTTTACTCAATTTCATCAAATTTTACACTAATTTTAACAAAAAACACTAATTATTAACCGAATTAGGATTAATAAGCGAAAGACTAACCTTCCCTTTTTCCAAAGAAATATCATCTACATAGCAGGTAACAACATCTCCAACCGAAACGACTTCACTAGGA
>CAVJSY010000021.1:0-2915 GCA_963652285.1 Oribacterium sp. | reverse complement strand
ACTTAGTATTATATCTAATACTTGAAATGAGATTTCTCTTTCACTTTTATTAGTAGTATCGAACATATGGAAGTTAATATTAATTTTACTTGATAATTCTTTCATATTCATAAGTGAATTATTATATTCATTGATATTTTTTTCATTTAAAAATGTTCTTTTTTCTAATGATATGTTAGCATAGTAATCTCTTTTTAATGATGTTAAACTATCGGTGTATAGTCCTAAAACAATGTTTATTTTATTTTTTATCAGTGGAGTATATTCATTAATATAATTATCATATTCTTCTTTTGTTACTCCGTTTTTGTTATACAGTCTATTCATCCATATCATTCTATCAAAAAGAGATCTATCAACTAATATAATATCATAATTCTTTGAAACTTCAGTATTTAAATCCTCTAAGACATATTTAGGAATTTCAGTATTTATAACACTTTTATACTCATTTTTTAATCTAGGATATATATATTTTTTATATCTTTTGGAAGTAGTAAATTCTTCTAATGTGCTAGTGGTAAATCCACCTTTTTTGAAAAAATCATATAAATTATTCATAAGAGTAGTTTTACCTGTTCTTGGGGTACCAGTAAATTCTATTACATATGTTTTATTTTTTTCTAAAACACTTTTCATTTTATATATTTCTTGTTTTCTATAATGAAATTTTATTAATCTATTATATTCTTCAATATTATCCGAAAATATTTCTCTTTCTAATTCATCATGTTTATTATCATAAAAAATGTAATCGATAAGTAATTTTAATCTTACGAACATGTCATTTTTTTCATCTTCATTATATATTAGACTATCATATACTCCGGTATAGTACCATTTTTGTTTATCAAATCCTCTTTTGAATGCTGAAAAATCTTTTTTTCCGTTTATTTCAAAAATAATTCTCAAATCTTCTAAATTACTTATTTTATCAGCACATACTACTGCTTTGTGTCTTAAATCTAGTGTCTTTACTTTGGTTATTGTTTCTTGTTTTCTTTCTTCCCAACTTAGACTTTTATCTTCTTCTGTTGCACCTAGGACTAATGAGACTACGTCTTCTCCAAATGATTTTAATAAATCTTCTTTGGTATATTTTGTATCTTCTATTACATCGTGCAAGTATCCTGCAGCAATGACATTATCATCAAAATTATATTCTTGTAAGATATTAGCAACGTTTATTGGATGAATAATTTTCGGCTTTTCTTTATCTGATTTTCTTATCTGACCAATATGTGCTGTAATTGCAAATGATTTTGCTTTTTCAGTTATTTTCATAAGATTCACTTCCTTTACTATTTCTTATTTTTATTTTATCATATTTTATAATATATTACCACTTATATAAAGAAAAAAAGCTAAGGCATTTCTACCTTAGTTTAGTCTTATATTTTTTTTAGTTTTAATACATATTAAAACATGAAACTTTATTAGCACTATTTATTGTCTAAATCATTTAGGGAATAAGTGTTATATCCTTCGTATTGATAACTAGCATCAATACCCTTCATAAATACTTGTCTATCATTGATTTTATTTGTTAAGGCATTTTGTAATAAAATCCTTATCTCAGTATCTTTTATTGGACTTCTTTCCATAGCAAGTAGGTAATCTTCTTTATTTACCTTACTCCAATCTATAACTTTATTTAACTCTTTTTTCAATATCATATCTAGCCAAATACGGGTACTTCTTCCATTTCCATCTCTAAAGGGGTGTGCGATATTCATTTCAATGTATTTTTGAATTATTTCTTCAAAATTATGTTGCGGCATTTCATCTATTTTATTTAATACATCTTTTAAATACATACAAGAAGCAAATCTGAAATTACCTTTTGCTATATTTTCATTTCTTATTTTTCCAGCGAACGAATATATATCATTAAACAAAAATTTATGAATACTTGATAGGCCTTGAAATGTTCCTATTTCATATTCTTCAATTTTATTAGTATCAAATAACTCTAGTGCTTTTAATTTTGTTATTCTTTCTTCTTCATTTGCAAGTTCAACTGAACTAGTAATTCCCAATTTATTTTCTAACATTTTTTGACTCCTTTAATATAAAGATATTATACCATATTTTATAAAAAAATACCACTTATACAGAGAAAAAAACTAATGTATTCCTACCTTAGTTTAGTCTTGTTAATTATATTTTTTGTTTTATAAAAGCATAAATTGACTCTTTAAAATATGCTACATTAATTTAAATAAATATAAATTTTCTTCGTATTCATTATTTGCTACTTTAAAACTGCATGTACCAATTTTAATACCACCACATTTTTTATAAAATTCATTTGCAGAATTGGTCTTTAGTGTACTAATTAAAACGTTATTGTAATTATCTTTTAATAGTTCAAAAGAATAATCTAATAATTTACGACCAATGCCTTTTCTTTTATACTCAGAAATAATATATATGGCATATACTTCTGCATATTTATTGTCATAATTTTTATTATTTTTTCCATATTTTAAAAATCCAACAATATTGTTATCTATTTCACAAACTATATATTCAGAAATTTTACTTTTACATTTTTTTATATTTTCTTCTTTTATTGAACTTAAATTTTTCAAAAATTCAGTTGGAAATATTCCATAATATGTTTCTTGCCAACCATTTATATTTATATTAACTATGCTTTCAGCATCTTTTTCTAGTGCTTTTCTAATTACCATAATATCCTCCTTTTATAATCTAATATTTTTAAGTTTTTATTTAATTTATATAACCGCTATAACCGCAAAAATTTTATGTTAGTACATTTTACTTATTTATCTACTTTGAAGCTTATGGTATGAACCATAAATTTTTTTGTTCTTTTATATTAAAATAAGTTTGGCTTTTTTGTCTTTTTCATGTTTTTACATTAAGTTGTTATCATTTACAATATCAAA
>CAVJSY010000020.1:0-6676 GCA_963652285.1 Oribacterium sp. | reverse complement strand
ATGTTCATCTATTGATAAAACTCCACTTTTAGAAACTATAGGAAAATTTGCTGATGCTTTGGAAATAGACATTAGACAATTATTTGACGACATTAATTAAATTAGTATTTTTACTAGTTTTATTTTTTTATATTAATATCATAAATTTATTAGTATATTAAAAAATTAATATCATGTATTGTACTTGTGAACTTCAAAAAAATAATATATAATATTGTTACTTGGAGGGATTAGATGAAAAAAAGTATAATGGTCGATATGGATGATGTTATATGTGAGGGTGGATTTTTATATTTAATTAATGAATATTTAGGTACTAATTATGAGAAAAGTTATTTTAAAGATTTTTATATGCAAGATATTATTCCTGATGATTGTAAAAATGATTTTTGGAAATGGTTTATTACTAAGAATCAATATGATTATTGTGAATTATTAGATGGAGCTTATGATACTTTAAAAGATATTAATAAGTATTATAAATTATATATAGGAACATCTTATATTTTTAGAGATATTCCCTATGATTGTGGCCATATTCTATCACAAAAATATGATTATTTAGTTAAAGCTTTACCCTTTATTAGTCCTAGTAGTTATATTTTTCTTACTGATAAGAGTGTGCTACAAACTGATATTAAAATTGATGATAGAGTTGATAATTTAGAAAATACTTCTAGGAAGATATTATTTACTGCTTTTCATAATCAAAATATTGATAATGATACACTTTGTACTATGGGAATAGAGAGAGCAGATAATTGGCATGATGTTAAGAAAAAATTAATAAGAAAGAGGTAATAAGATGGATGGTAAATATATTATTTTAGAAATTATTCCAGATGCTATAAGTCCTAAATATGGTAATATTATTCAACTATCTGCTTTGAAATTGGATGGTTTGAAATTATTAGATAGATTTGATTATAGACTAAAATATGATAAGATTAATAATAATGATTTAAGAAAATTAATTAGTTATGATAAGAATAGTTTTAAGTATGTTGATGATTACAGAAAGATATTGGATAAGTTTAAAAAATGGTCAAAAGGGCTACCTTTATTAATTATTGATAATACTTATACTTATAATTTTTTAGAGGATCTTGATAATGAGAAAAAATCAATATTTACTTATTTGGGTTTGGAATACTCTGATGATGTTATTGATAAAGTTATAGAAAAATACAATTTACAGCCTAGTAATTATATAGTTGATTTATTATATGAAGCACTGATATATGAGAGTAATAATAGAGATAAAAAATAAATAAGACTTGAAATAGCCTTATTTTATTTTATATCTAATATTATTTCTTTTCTTTTTTCTTGTGGAAATTCCGTATATTTTACTCCACATTTATCAAACATTAATTTAGATGCTTTAACATTATCTGTGTCTTTGTATTTATCACATAGATATATTACTTCTTTTATTCCTGATTGGATTATTAATTTTGCACATTCATTACAAGGAAATAGGTCAACATATATTTTAGCACCTTCTAAATCTTTTTTGTTTCCACGAAAATTTAAAATAGCGTTCATTTCTCCATGACATACGAAAGCATATTTTGTATTTAATTTATCACCTTCTCTATCCCAAGGAAAGTAAATGTCATCAAATCCATTAGGCGCTCCATTATATCCTATGGATAAAATTCTGTTATCTTCACTTACTATACAAGCACCAACTTGAGTATTTGGATCTTTACTTCTAAGAGAGGATAATTTTGCTATACCCATAAAATACTCATCCCATGTTAAATATTCTTTTCTTTGTTTATTTAATTCTTTCATCTTATTCCTCCATCTAAAATAATTATAACATAAATATTTGATTTTTTAATATAATTTTAATGGTGAGATTATGTTTAATTTAAAAGATGCTGTGGATATTGCTAATAAACTAGGTATTACTTTTGATAAGTTTTCTATTTATGATTTTTTAACAGGATTAAATATTGAGTTAGAGTATGGAAAAATAAATGAATTTACAAATGTTACTAATGATAGTTTAGAACTAACTGCTAAAATTGCTTTAGCTCATTTAAATGAATTTCCTAATTATTATGATAAAGATTACGGACTTCCTGCTTTTGAAAATTTTTTAGAAAAAAGAAGGCTAAAAATTTAGTCTTCTTTAGTCTTTTTACTATTTTAAAACATTTTTCAAGATTATTGTCTTTGTTCTTGACATTTCTTTTAGGGTTGAAGATACTCCTTCATTTCCTATTCCAGAATGTTTCCAACCACCAAATGGCATTTCAAATGATCTGAAGAAACTAGCTCCATTAATTATAGCTCCTCCAACATCTAATCTATTTGCTACTTTTAATGCATTATTCATATCTTTTGAAATTATGCATCCACATAGTCCAAATGATGATTGATTTGCTATTTCAATGGCTTCTTCTATATCATCAAATCCAATTATTGAAATAACTGGTCCAAAGATTTCCATATCTTTTGCTACTGGCATATCTTTTGTTACATTATCTAGGATTGTTATATCGTAGAATGCACCTTTTCTTTTTCCTCCAGTTACTAATGTTGCTCCTAAATCGATTGTAGAGTTTACTTGTTCTTCTACTTTTTTAGCAGCATCTTCACTAATTAGACAACCTAATTCTACTGTTGGATCACTAGGCATTCCTAGTTTTATTTTTTTAATTCTCTTTAATAATTTTTCTATATATTCTTTTTTTACAGAATTATGTATTAAAAATCTTTTACTAGCACAACAAACTTGTCCAGTATTATATAATCTTCCCCATACTGTTTCTTCTACTGCTAAATCAACATCTCCATCTTTATCTAAGATAAAGGCATCGTTTCCACCTAATTCTAGCATTATATGATGTAAATTTTTTCCACAAGTTTGCATTGTTTCCATTCCTGCTTTAGTTGATCCAGTTAGACTTACTAATGCTACTTTAGGATTTGCTGCTAAGGCTTGAGCTGCTGGTGCTCCTGATCCATTTATTACATTGATAGCACCTTCATCAACACCTGCTTCTAATAATAATTCAGCATATTTTATTAATGTTAATGGATTATGTCCTGATGGTTTTAATATTACAGAATTACCCATTATTAAAGCACTTGGTACTTTTTGACAGAATAAATCACTTGGAAAGTTAAATGGAATTATTGCCACTACTACTCCCAATGGTTCTTGAACTGTATATTGAATAGTATTTTCGTTTCCTGGTTCTTGTCCATTTGGAATTAGGTGTCCATATTCGTGTTTTGCTTTTTCTACGAATGCTGGTACTCCTATTTGTACATTTGCTATTTCTCCAATTGCTTCTTTGATTGGTTTTCCTGTTTCTCTTGATAATAAATCTGCTAATTCATCTTTATTTTTTTCTACTAGTTCTGCAAACTTCATTAGGATTTTTCCACGTTCATGTAATGGTCTTTTAGCCCATTTTTTTTGTCCTAATATTGCTACTTCTACAGCTTTATTTGCATCTTTTTCGTTACTTTCTGGTACTGTATCAATCACTTCTCCAGTGGCTGGATTTAATATTTCTAAAATATTTCCACTAGAACTTTCAACCCAATTTTTACCAATTAAATTTTTGGCCATATATACGCTCCTTTTTATTCTTATTTTTCAAATGATGTGAATGATAACATCAATCCACCTGTAGTATTTGTTTGATCGTCTTCTGTATATCCATATTCACCAAATGTAAATACTACTAAGAATGGTGTATCTCCTGCTTCTTTCTTAAGTTGTTCATATACTTCAGGCATTCTTTCTCCAATACCTAATCTTCTTCCTCCACAGTGTACTAATAAGTAACCTGCTGATTCTGGAGATTTTTTCTTTAATGCCTTTAATGTCTTACCTGTAGAATCAATCAATTCATCTACTGTTGCTTCCATTCTGATAACAGCAGTTTTTTCTGCTAAGTTTGCTCCAATATTCATTGAGCTATCTTCGTTACCTGCCATTGGATGACGTATTGCTATTAAGTTTCCTAATCTATCTTTTACTCCTAATGGACTTTGAATAGTTGTAACTAATAGATTACCTCCATTTACTTCCTCGTCTTTTAATCCTCTCCATTTTTTATATACTTCTAGTGCTGGTTTTCCGTTGATTTCTGCTAAAGTTCTTTTTCCATTTACTTTAGTAATTATACCTACATCCTCAGTTTCATTGTATGCTCCTGTATATTCTGTCGTTATTTCTTTTTCTGTATAGAAGAATGCTACTGCTACTCCATCACTAAATATTTCATCATTATAGAAAATAGACCATTTTCCTTCTACAGTATTATCTGCTGCACTTCCTCCAAAACATGGTACTCTTCCTATTACATCTTGAATACCTTTAATATATTCTTCTTCTTCAGCAGGTGAAGCTGTCATAAAGAAATAATCAGGTGCATAATCGATCCCTGCTTTTTCTAAAGCTTTTAATGCTACTTGTCTTCCTGTTTCTCTGGCATCTTTTTTCTTAGGCATTCCGTAACATGCTACTGTTAGATTTTCATCATCGAATGTCATCATTCCTGCTACACCATTTTCATCAATCATATATCCATCTGGTGTAATTAATCCTGCTGATGAAGTACATCCAACAATATCATAATCTGTTTCTGATTTAATTCCTTCTATCAATTTCTTTTGATCATATGCTACTGAATTGAATAATAATCCAGCTTTTGGTTTTAAACCAACTGAAGCTTTTCTAGCAGTTTCGGCTCCTGCTTCAAAAGCATCTGCTATATTACTATAGCCTACTTTAGTTTTTAACATAAATTTCCTCCTTTTTTTCAATAATACCCTTTTGTATTATAACTAAATTATATCACTTAATATTTTTTTTGAAAATAAATATAAAACATTTTACAAAAAAAAGACTATACAAATGTATAGTCTATTTATTATAGCATTGATGCTATTGGCATTGCTATAAAGATTAGTAATAATAATATTAAAACTAGTTTCCATATATTTTTAAACCAATCTTTATATGATACTTCTGCTATAGATAATCCTGCAATCATTAGTATACTTGTAGGTCCTACTAATTGTAGTAATCCAAATATTCCTTGGAATGCTATTGCATATACATTTAAATTAGCAGTATCTGGTAATAGGTTTACTATAGATGCATATATTCCTTGGGTTACATATAACTCACTTACATTTAGTACAGTTCCAACTATTGCAAGTAATGAATAAATTATTGGATTATCTCCAAATGTGTCTGATGCTGCTGACATTATTGTTTCCATAAATCCATTATTATATGCACATACTAGGATAGTGAATGCTAACATCATTAATAGTACTGATGGTAATGCTTTTTTCATTCCTTCTATGTAATAATCTAATACATCATTAAATTTAATCTTATAGACAAATTTTATTATAATAGATACAATTACTAGTAAGAACATTGCTATTATATATTCCATTCCTAAACTTCCCCAATTACCAAATGCTGTAATGTTTGAAGAAATTATACTTGTAAATAATGCACAATCTCCTATTTTGATTTCTGTTAACCATGTATGGAAATCATCAAATACTGTTATTCCAAATAATGAATTCCAAGGTAAGTATCCTAATACTAATAAAATTAATAATACTAGCATAATTATTATTAATGGTAATGTTTTACCATTTTTATCTTTTTTGATTACGATAGTATCATCTTTTTTAGCAGCAGATAGATTTTTCTTTGTTGTTTTCTTTGTGTTTTTAGCAGTTGTTTTCTTTTTAGAAGTTGTATTAGATGATTTTGTATTAGTTGTTTTAGGTTTTGTCTTCGTTGTTTCTTTCTTAGTGGCTTTTGTTTCTTCTTTAACAACTTTTACTTCTTTTTTAACTTCTTCATTTTTTGTTTCTTCTTTTACTTCTTCTTTTTCAGTTTTAGTTTTTTTCATACGAATATTCATAAATATAATAAGCACTAATAAAGACGCTACTAATAATATTATATTTGTTATTATTGTAGCCCATTTATTATCAAGACCTACTAATTCAGCATATGTTGAGTATGATACTCCATAGTATGAACTTGATACTCTTATTGTTTTAAATATTCCTCCTATCATTCCTATTGTAGTTGCACCTATTGTTGCTAGAAGTGCTGTTATTTTGTCATATCCTAGTGCTATTACTAGTGATATAGCAAATGGAATAAATATTAATAATAGCATATTTAATCCTGCTAATGATGATAATAATGCAAATACTATAGTTATTATAAATACTATTAATTTTTTCTTTTTTGTACTACTTGCAATTTTAGTAATTAGATTATTATATCCAGAAGTGTGTTCTAATAATCCATAGAATCCTCCTACTACTAGAATAAATAACATTACATCGAAGTAATAGAATGATTGGAAATAATTCATAACTGTATCTCCTAATGCTAGTTGTGATACAGCATCTGATCTGCCTTTTACAAACCAACTAAGTATTATTACAATTAATAATATTACTGCTAAAACTTTTGTCAATCCATGTTTTTTCATTTTTTTTCCTCCTTTATAGTAATTATAGTACATAATATTAAAAATATCTATCTTTTTACTTATTTGTTTACAAAAATGGGCTTTTGTGGGATTGAGTTATAATTAAAAAGATGTGCGGAACGTTCTTAACTGAAAAGGTTAAGCACTAAGAGTTTTCTTAGGAGAAC
>CAVJSY010000019.1:0-8426 GCA_963652285.1 Oribacterium sp. | reverse complement strand
CAAAATTAAGTTGAACATTACATTTTAGCTGTTCCATTTAACTTTTCAATTAACATTTTTAAAATTGTTTTTACTAACTTATTGACATTTACCTAAATTTAAGGTAAGATTATATACGTAGTCTTTTGGAGACATACTCAAGAGGCTGAAGAGGCGCCCCTGCTAAGGGTGTAGACTGGGAAACTGGTGCGAGAGTTCAAATCTCTCTGTCTCCGCCATTAAGAAATACAAAGGAAGTTCTTATGAACTTCTTTTTTGTTACTAAAAAGCCATCCTTTTTAGGGATGGTTTAATGTAGCTATGTATTGTAATTTACAACTAATTACTTTTTAATATACCAAACATTTTCTATGTCACAATTATTAGATAATGGTGTTGGATTTGGTCTTTCCATTTTTACTATTACTGGCATTTTAAAGGCATTTCCATATATTATACAGGTACCTGGATGCAACGTTTTTAATTTTGATGTTATTCCTGAGTTAATATTTGGTAAGACACTATCTATGAATTCTAAATCTCTTGGATGGAATATTTTAAATATTAAGAAGTTACTACATTGTGAAATTGTTGTTTCACTTATTTCTGATGGTCTTTGAGATATTAAACCTAGTAATATTCCATATTTTCTTCCTTCTTTAGCAATTCTTTCGAATATATTATATCCTAATAATTCTTTATCTTTATCATTTTGAACATATCTATGGGCTTCTTCTAATACTATATGAAATGGCATAGAGGCTCTATTTTTTAATCCTGCTATATAGTCAAATAATAATTTAGAATATATTTTAACTATATTTTTAGCAAGTCTATCGTCTACATAGTTTATATTAAAATTAATTACTTGGGCTTTTCTTCCGTTAGGAGCTGTTAATAGTATTTTTATATAATCTTCTTTAGTTACAAAATTACTATATTCAAAGTATTTAGAATAATTACTATTAATTAAGTTATTTAATCTTACTTTTAATATATTAGCATAATCATATACTTTATCACTATTTAATATTCCTTCTGATATTAAAGCAAATTCTAGGGCTAGATTAAAGTCATCTAGTGTATACATAAAACTTCCATCTGGTACTTTTAATTCAAATTCATCGCTAACATACTCTTCTAAATATTGGATAACTATTTCTATGTCTGCAAATTTACCACTTTCTTCTATAAATATGCATTGTCTTAGTTTTCTAGTCCATCCTCCTTTAGTAAGATTAATATCTAAGTTAATATTTTTGGTATTAAATTTAGTTAGTACTGATACTAATTTATTTCTAATGTATGAAGGATTTTTACCGCAAAATATTATATCTAATAAACTTCTTGCTATGATGTCATCTTTTTGTTTTATTACATATTCTTCATCTCTTGCAAATAGACTAACTAACTTTAGAGCTTTTTCTATTACCGGTAATTGATTTGGATTTTCAACATTTAATAGAAGTGCTATATCATCTACTCCTAAAAACCAAAAAGGAATTTTTAAGAGTTCATATTCACTGGTATTTAAGTTTGTTGTATATACTTTATAATTTATATTTTCGTTAATATTTCCTATTTGATTGAATGCTTGTTGATATTCTCCATAGGCATCAAATAGAAATATATTTGTTCTAAATGGTAAATATTTTGCTTCATAAAATATACTTTGAATTATTCTTGCTACAGAATGACTTTTACCACTACCAGTATTTCCTAGTACGGCAAAATGATTTGAGAAGAATTTATTAACATTTAATCTTATGTCATAATTATTATAGATAAAACTTTTACCTAGTAAAATACTATTTTCTTCTTTATTATTAGAAAACATTATGTCTAGTTCTTCTTTTGTTATTACTCTACATAATGATTTAAAAGAAGGTTTTATAATATCTCCATATATAAAAATATTGTTTTCTATTTGTCCTATTAAGTTTACTTCTATTAATTCACTATATACATTAGCAACTTCTCCAACTATTTTAGTATTTTCATCTTCAAATACTACATTCTTTCCTGATAGATTATTCATGTTATAAATATTTACTTCTAGTTTGACACATACTTTTCCATCTACTATTTCTATTATTTTTCCTAACATACTCTTCACCTATTATAATTATACACAAAATTTTAATAATTTTAAATATATTTTTATTATTTTCTTTTTTTATTTGTTACAATACATGACTATATATCTTATGGTGATAAAAAGATGAATTAATATAACAAAAAAGACTATTAGTTTAGTTGCTAATAGTCTAAATATTATTTTTCTTCTTTTGTTGTTTCCTTTTTAGTTGTTGTAGTATTCTTTGCTGCTGTTTTTGTAGAAGTTGTTTTCTTTGTAGTTGTAGTTTTTTTAGTAGCTGTTTCTTTTACTTCTTTCTTTTCTTCTTTTACAGTAGCTTTCTTTGGTGTATATTTTTTACCATTTAAAGCATCTTTTGCTATAGTACAAAGATCTGCAAATGCTTCTTTATTTTCAATAGCAAGTTCACTTAACATTTTTCTATTTATTGTAACTCCTGCTATATTTAATCCATTTATGAATTTAGAGTAACTAATTTCATTTTCTCTACATCCTGCATTAATTCTAGCAATCCATAATTTTCTGAAATTTCTTTTATTTTGTCTTCTGTCACGGAATGCATAGTTTCCTGAATGCATTACTTGTTCGTGAGCTGTTTTATATAATCTATGTTTACTTCCAAAGTAACCTTTTGCTTCTTTTAATACTTCTTTTCTTCTTGCACGTGCAACAGTGCCACCTTTAACTCTTGTCATATTTTAGTCCTCCTTCTTTTACACTAAATCTTTAATTCTTTTAAGATCAGATTTGTGTAATGCATTTCCCTTTCTTTTTTGTCTACTTCTTTTAGCACTATTTTTACCAGTGTTATGTAATCCACCTTGAGCGCATACTGAAACAGTTCCACTTTGTCTAATATTTAATACTTTTTTTAGACCTTTATGTGTTTTCATTTTATTTTTCTTCATTTTAATTTTCTTTGCCATAATATTTCCTCCTTATTTTTTAGGTGTAAGTTGCATAAATATACTTCTACCTTCTAACTTAGGTTGTAGTTCAATTTCTGCAATATCACTTAAAGCTTCCTCAAATTTTAATAAAACATCTTTTGCAAGTTCTGGATGAGCAATTTGACGTCCTTTAAAACGAATACTTGCTTTTACTTTATCGCCTTTTGTTAAGGCTTTTCTTGCATTATTAACTCTTGTATCAAAATCATGTTTATCAATTGTAACTGACAATCTAAACTCTTTTACGTCTACAATAGCTTCTCTTTGTTTTTTTTGAGCGTCTTTAGATTTTTTCTTCTTTTCATATTTGAATTTATTGTAATCCATAATTTTACATACTGGTGGATTAGCTCCTTCACTCATTAGAACTAAGTCAAATCCAGCATAGCTTGCTAGGGTTAAAGCATCATTTCTACTTTTAACTCCTAATTGTTCTCCATTTGGTCCTATAACCATTACTTCCTTGCATCTAATTTGTTCATTAATCAAGTTTTCTTTATTGTTTGCGATATCAAACACCTCCATAACAAAAATGAATACAAAAGAATTGTATTCATCTTAAAAGCAATTATTAATTATTATTCAAATTTTGAATATTTAATTTGGCTTTTAACCTAAAGCTAGTTGCAATCAGGTGAGATAAATACATCTTCTTTCCGTTTCTTTCTTGATAATTATATTATAAATATATTGAGTTGTCAACAAAAAATTACAGTTTTTGTTATTATTTTCTATATTCGAACTCATAATCTAGAATTCTTACTATATCTCCTTCTTTTATATTCATACTTTCTAATTCATCATCTAATCCCATATGTCTTAATTTTTTAGAGAATCTAACATATGCTTCTTCTGTAGAAAAGTTTGTCATTTTAAATAGTTTTTCTACTTTTTCTCCTTTTACTACAAAGACATCTTTATCTTTTGATATAGTAAATGGTTTTTCTTCTTTAAATTTATATAATACGTGACTTTCTTGATTGTCTATATCATATAGAACTTCTTCTTGTGTATTCTTTACTAGTTCTCCTAAAGCATTTATTACAATATCTAATCCAACATTTTCTATAGCACTTACTTCATATATTGGTATATCTTTTATTTTTTCTTTAAATATTTTTAGATTTTCTTTAGATGAAGGTATATCCATTTTATTAGCGATTATTATTTCTTTTTTAGTTAGTAATTTTTTTGAAAATTTTTCTAGTTCATTTCTTATTACTATATAATCTTCATATGGATTTCTTCCTTCACTTCCAGACATATCTATAATATGAGCGATTATTTTGGTTCTTTCTATATGTTTTAAGAATCTGTGACCTAATCCGGCACCAGTTGATGCTCCTTCTATAAGTCCTGGTAAGTCTGCTATTACATAATCGTATTCTGGTAATCTTACTACTCCTAGATTAGGGGCTAATGTTGTGAAATGGTATGATGCTATTTTAGGGTTAGCATTTGTTACCATTGATAATATTGTACTTTTTCCTACACTAGGTAAGCCTACTAAGCCAACATCTGCTAACATTCTAAGTTCTACTTTTACTTTTCTTTCTTCTCCTGGTTCTCCTCTTTCAGAGAAAGATGGGCAAGGATTACTTTTAGTAGCAAGAGTTACATTACCTCTTCCTCCACGACCTCCATAAGCAACGATGGCTTGTTCTTTATTTTTAGTCAAATCAGCAATTACAACTCCTGTTTCTGCATCTTTTACTGTTGTTCCTACTGGTACTTTAACTATTGTATCTGTTGCAGATTTACCATTTTTATTTTTTCCTTCTCCGTTTAATCCAGAATTACCTTTAATATGTTTTTGATATCTTAAATCTAATAATGTTCTTAACCCTTCGTCGGCTTCAAAGATTATGTCTCCACCTTTTCCACCATTACCTCCGAAAGGGCCTCCCATTGGTATGTATTTTTCTCTTCTAAAAGCCATACACCCATTACCACCGTTTCCAGCAGTTAGGGAAACTGTTACTTCATCTACAAACATAATTCTTACCTCCTTTATATAGTTATTATACAATAAATATTTTGAAATTTAAATATTATTATGGTAGATATGATAGCAAAAAAGTTAACTCTTGTCAATACTATGAGTTAACTTTCATTTTTATAAATTTCTAATATTTCATTAAACTTTTGTGGTGGTTCTGCAGTAAACTCCAAGTACCTCTTTGTTATTGGATGAATAAAACCAATTGTAGAGGCATGTAACATTTGTCCAAATTCTTTATCATCTTGTTTAAGATATCCATATACTGGATCGTTTACTATTGGGTGATGTATATAATTCATATGTACTCTTATTTGATGAGTTCTTCCTGTTTCTAGTCTGCATTCTATTAGTGTTGCATTTTTGTATCTTTCTAATACTTTTATATGGGTAATTGCATTCTTAGAATTTTCACTTGTTACACACATTTTTTTACGATCATTTTTATCTCTTCCTATTGGAGCATCTATAGTAGCAGTATCCTCTAATATAACTCCATGTACTAGTGCTATATATTTTCTTAGTACTGTTTTTTCACTTATTTGTTTTGCTAAATCTAGATGTACTTCATCATTTTTTGCAACTAATAATAATCCAGAGGTATCAGCATCTATTCTATGTACTATTCCTGGTCTTATTTTACCATTAACATCGCTTAATTTATTACAATGATACATTAATGCATTTACTAATGTACCTTCATAATTACCACATCCTGGATGAACTACCATGGATGATTTTTTATTTACTACTAATAAATATTCATCTTCATAATATATATCTAATGGGATATTTTCTGCTTTTACTTCTACTTCTTCGTTATAATCTTCATTTATATCTATAACATCAGATAGTTTTAAAATATAACTATTTTTTGTTTTTTTATTATTTACTAATATTGCTTCTTTATCTATCATTCTTTGTATTTTACTTCTAGAAAAGTTTAACTTTTCTATTAAGTATTTATCTATTCTTTCTTGATTGTCTACTATTATCTGCATTACTTTCACCTCTTATCATTGCAATTATTAATAAAAATACTCCTATTACAATGGAAATATCTGCTATATTAAATATTGGATAGTCATAATTAAATATTTTAAAGTCTAAAAAATCTATTACATATCCATACATTATTCTATTTAATAGATTACCTATAGCACCACCTAATATTAAGGCATAGGATACTGTTTCAATCTTATTTAATGTGTGATTGATTATATAATAAATTAATATTGCTACAATAATTAATGTTATTATTGTTATTAATATTGTGACACCGCTAAAAATACTCCAAGCTGCTCCAGTATTTTTTACATATGTTATATAAAAGAAATTATCTATTATTTTATTTTTATGTCCTAATAAAAGAAAATTTTTCACTAATATTTTAGATAATATATCAATAAACACAACTATAGTACTTATTAGCCATAATATATTTTTATCTTTTAATTTTTGCATATCTCTGTTTCTCCCATTATATTTTTTAATTCTTGTGGTCTGGTATCAATATTTTTAGATGATGGACATCCTTCTGCTTCTTTCATGTTTACACAATAATAATATACATAATCACTATCTTTATATATTTCTATTTCTATATTATTAGAACATATTTCACCTGTATTAGGATTTTGGAATTTATCTGTCATTTTTAAATTATTTATTAAATCATCAAATGTTAAATTTTTACCATTTTTTCTTACTTGCCATGCGATAGCACTTTTTTTTACCTCGGCTTGATTAGTTTCAGAAGTTCCACCTTTTTTTACTACTTGTTTTTCAAAAGATATTGTATCTCCTACTTTTTTGAAATCTGCTGAATTTAGAGAAATATAACTATCTATTTCACTTTTTATTTCATCTAAAAATTTATCTTCTGCTTTTTCTTTAGATGTTTTAATATAATTTGTTACTCCAGCATATGCTACAACACCTAATATTGATATTATTACTATAGTTGCTAATACTTCTACTAATGTAAATCCTTTTCTATTCATTTTTATACACCTCACTAGATATATTTTAGCACATTAAAATTAAAAAAAAAATATATTTTATTATTTTTAGAAAAAAATCGGCTAATAGATAATACAGATATTAGCCGTACTTCATAATTATTATAATATCAATTATTAATATATTTTTTAATATAGTCAAAAATATGATATTAATAAATTATGTGTGACTATATAGTTATGTATTGTAACACCTATAAGTTGACATATTTGTTAATTTTGATATACTTATATAGGTGATAAGATTGATATTGAAGTATAATAATAAGGAAATTTACCTTAAGGAATGCAAAAGTTTTTTTTCAAGATTTATGGGTTTTATGGGGAAAAAAAATATAGATATAGCGCTAATGTTTAATAAATGTAATAGTATTCACACTTTCTTTATGAAAGAAAATATTGATGTAATTATGTGTGATAATAATAATAAAATTCTTTTTTATTATAAAGATTTAAAAAAAAATAAAATAATATTACCAAAAAAGAATGTTAAAAAAGTTTTTGAAACTCCTAAATTATATTTTAATATTAAGTTAGGAGAATATCTGGAGGTTAAAGAATGAAAATTGCAATTATCGGTACAGGAGCATATGGTCTTGCTTTGGGAAGTATGTTTTCTTTAAAAAATAATGATATTATTATGTGGAGTAAATTTGAAAATGAAGTTAATAATCTTAAAACTAATGGAAAATTTAAGGGCATTGATTTGCCTAAGAATATTAAATATACTACTGATATGGAATTATGTGTTAAAAAAAGTGATTTAATAGTATTTGCTATTCCTGTAGCATTTATAAAAAGTACTATAGAAGAATTAAAAAAGTATTATCATAATACTCCTATTTTAATTGCTTCTAAGGGTATTGAACAAAATACTAATTTATTTGCTATAGATATTATTAGAAATAATATGAATGTTAAAGAAATTGGTGTTATAGCAGGTGGTACATTTGCTACAGATATGTTAAAAAGAGAACCTATGGGACTTACTCTTGCTACTAGTAGTAATAATCTTAAGAATATTGTACTTAATACTTTAGAAACTAAATACTTAAAAATTCAAACTACTAAAGATATTATTGGTGTAGAAATATGTAGTTCTGTTAAGAATATTATGGCTATTGCTAGTGGAATTATTGATGGATTAAATTATGGGGAATCAACTAAATATTTATTTATTACAGAAGCTATTTATGAAATTAGAAATTTAATAAATTTATTTGGTGGTAATAAGAAGACTATTTTAACTTATGCTGGTATTGATGATATATGTATGACTTGTTCTACAGCAAATAGTAGAAATTATACTTTAGGAGTATTAATTGGTAATAATAATAGTGAAGAAGATATAAATAATTATAAAAAAGAAACCACTATAG
>CAVJSY010000018.1:0-9460 GCA_963652285.1 Oribacterium sp. | reverse complement strand
GATACATTAGATACTAAAGGTATTTTAAGGTTAATTGAGTCTGTTCCTAGTCCTAAAGCAGAACCTTTTAAGGTTTGGTTAGCTTCTTTGGGGAGTGAAAGAATTGATGAAGTATTTGATCCTGAAATTGCTATTAAGAGATCTATTGATTATTATCGTAAGAGGGGATATACTGATGAATGGATAGAATCTAGATTAAAAGGAATTTTAAATAGAAATAAATTATCTGATGTATGGAAAGAATGTGGTATATCTAGTGGAGTGGAATATGGAATACTTACTAATGAAATTTATAAAGAATGGTCCGGAATGAAGGCAAATGAATATAAAGATTTTAAGAGACTTAGAAAAGAATCTTTAAGAGATAATATGACTGATATAGAGGTAGCATTAACTGATTTAGGTGAGATTGCTACTAGGGAACTTGCTAAAGAACATAGACCTTATGGATTAGAGGAAAATAAAAAGATTGCTAAGATGGGAGGTAATACTGCTAAAGTTGCAAGAGATGATTTAGAAAGAAAACTTGGAAAGTCTGTTGTTAGTAATGAGAATTTACTTAATTATAAATATATTGATAGTAATAATAAAATTAATTAGATTTTATGTATATTTTTATAAAAAATTACCCAATAATTAATTGAAAGGGTGAGAAAATGAAAAAGATTATCTTAGTAATTCTTGCTTTGGTTATATTATTTTTAGTATATAATAATGAAAAAGTTGACGCTACAGTTGTAATACCGGAGGGTTCTATTAGGGTTAGAGTTATTGCTAATAGTAATACTATAGAAGATCAGAGTATGAAAATGAAAGTAAAAAAATATATTGAAGATAATTTGTCTGTGTTACTTGTTGATGTTGAAGATATAGATGAGGCTAGGGGTATTATTAATGATAATAAAGATTTGTTAAAAACTAATATTGATAATATATTTATGGAAAATGATTATAATATGACTTATGATGTTAATTTTGGTAATAATTATTTTCCTTTAAAAGAGTATAAGGGTGTAGTTTATAAAGAGGGTGCTTATGAGTCTTTGGTTGTTACTATTGGTTCTGGTTCTGGTGATAATTGGTGGTGTGTGTTATTTCCTCCTTTATGTTTACTTGATAAAAGTGATAAAAATACTAGCGAAGTTGAGTATAGATCTTGGGTAAAGGAAATGTTGGATAGAATATTTTAAATTATTATCCATAGTATTTATTAGGTGAGGATTAGTGAATGCTATAATATCTACTATTATTGTTGGTGTTAGTTTATCTATGGATGCTTTTAGTTTGGCTTTAGCTTATGGTACAGTTGGACTTTCTAAGAAAAATAAAATAATTTTATCAATTATTGTTGGTTGTTTTCATTTTTTTATGCCTCTTATGGGACTTATATTTGGTAATATTATTACTACTCATTTTATTATTCATGTTAATGTAATGGTTGCTGTTATATTTGGAATTATTGGGGCAGAAATGATAATATCTAGTGTAAAAGATGAAGAAATTAGAGTATTAATTTCTATCATAGGTTTTCTTTTGTTTGGGCTTTCTGTTAGTATAGATAGTTTTACTACTGGTATTGGGTTAGAGGTTATTAATAATAATTATTTGCAAGTATCTTTTATTTTTGCTGTTATTAGTGGATTATTTACATATCTTGGGTTGCAATTGGGAATATATTTTAATAAAACTCTTGGAAGATATGCTACTTTTTTGGGGGGAGTTATTTTAATTATATTGGGAATATATTATTTATTTTAATTTTATTATTTACATATTATTTTTTTGCTTTGTTGGCATTCTAAAAAAACCTTGACTTTATATTTATTTTAGATTAATATATTTTTTAGGAAACGGAACTTATTATAAAGTTTGTAATAAAATATGGTAGGAGTGAGGAGTATGCCTAAAATAAAAGTAGTGGGAAGACATAATTTAGAGGGAGAAATTGTTATAAGTGGCGCTAAGAATAGTGCTGTAGCATTGATACCAGCGTCTATTTTGTGTGATGAAGTTGTTAACATTAGTAATGTTCCTAATATTTCTGATATAGATGATTTAGAAGAAATATTAAATTATTTAGGTGCTAGTGTGAAAAGAGATAAAGATAATGTTTGTATTGATTGTAGTAATACTATTAATAGAGAGTTGCCAAGTGAATTATCTGGTAGACTTAGGGCTAGTTATTATTTTATGGGGGCTTTACTTGGGAAGTATGGATATGTTGATATGTGTTTTCCTGGTGGTTGTTCTATTGGAAAGAGACCTATTGATTTACATTTAAAGGGTTTTGAAAAATTAGGCGCTAAGATAAAGGAAGAAGATAATCATTTTATAATAAAGGCTAATAAATTAGTAGGCACTAAGATTTATTTGGATATTCCTAGTGTTGGTGCTACTATAAATATTATGTTTGCTGCTGTTAAAGCAAAGGGTAAGACTACTATAGAGAATGCAGCTAAAGAACCTGAAATAGTAAATGTAGCAATGCTTTTATCTAATATGGGTGCGAAAATTACTGGAGCAGGTACTTCAGTTATTCAGATTGTTGGTGTTAAGAGATTACATTCTTGTATTCATGAAGTTATTCCTGATCGTATTGAGGCTGGTACTTATGTTATAATTGGTGCACTATTAGGAAAGAAATATAGGGTAAGTAAGTTAATTCCTAGTCATATTGAGTCTTTGACTTCTAAGTTAAAAGAAATTGGTGTTGATATGGAAATTGGGGAGGATTATATAGATATTAATTGTAATAATATCGATAATTATAAAGAAGTTGATATAAAAACTTTAGTTTATCCAGGATTTCCTACTGATTTGCAACAGCCAATTATTCCTTTACTTACTCAGTGTAATGGTATTAGTCATGTTGAAGAAACTATATATGAAAATCGTTTTCAAAATATTGATGATACTAGAAAAATGGGTGCTAAAATAGATGTATATGATAATAGGGTTGCTACTATTATTGGTAAGACAGAACTTAGTGGTATGAATGTTAGTGCTACTGATTTAAGAGGTGGTGCTTCAATGCTTATTTGTGGTCTTATTGCAGATGGTGAAACTGTTATAGATAATATTGGTTATATTTTAAGAGGATATAATGATATTGTTGGAAAACTTAGTAAAGTTGGAGCAAAAATAGAGTTTATTGATTAGAAGTCTTTTTATGAGACTTTTTTTGCTAAAAAGTGCACAATGAATTTGCTAAAAAGTGCACAATGAATGTGTAATATATAAATTTTTGATATGTAACTATTATATTTACTAGTATTTAAACTATATATTTTATGTATTGTAAACAAAAAAGAAGAAAAAAATTGCAAAATACTTGCAATACTTTTAAATACTTGATATAATACTTGATGTATTTTTAAATCTATGACTTTTTTTGTCATGGCGGAAGGAGAGATAAATATGAAAGCAAATATTCATCCAAATTATGTAGAAAGTACTGTTACTTGTGTTTGCGGTAATACTTTTAAGACTATGTCTACTAAGGATAAAATTCATGTTGAAGTTTGTTCTGCTTGTCATCCTTTTTATACTGGTAAACAAGGTTTAGCTAGTAAGAAAGGTCAAGTTGAGAAATTCAATAAGAAATATGGATTTGATAAAAAAGCAGCTTAATAATTGTAAAGGGAGTGTAAGATACTCTCTTTTTCTTGACATTAATATTTAAAAAAACTTATAATTAAGTTAGGTGATAAGATGATTACTTTAATTAAAAATGGTACTGTTATAAGTATGGATTTAAAAAGAGATAAACAATTTGAGATTATGGATGTTGTTTTTTCTGATAATAAAATAATATATGTTGGTAATGATTATCAGGGTGAATATGATAAGGTAATAGATGCTACTGGTAAGATAGTTATGCCAGGACTTATTAATTGTCATACTCATTTGGGAATGAGTATTTTTAGGGCTACTAATGATGATTTGACTTTAGATAGTTGGCTTAATGATAAAATATGGCCTATTGAAGATAAACTTACTGATGATGATTTATATTATACTACATTATTATCTATGGTTGAGATGATTAAAACTGGTAGTACTTGTTTTAATGATATGTATTTTGGTTATAAGGGTAGTATTCCTGCTATAAAAAAATGTGGTGTTAGAGGAATATATGGTAGATGTTTAATGGGAAATATGGATAAAGATAGTATTTGCCGTGTTGATGATTTTAAGAAGTTATATGAAGAATATAAAGATGATGATAAAATACGTTTATCTATTGCACCTCATGCTTTATATACTTGTAATTTAGAGTATTTAAAACTTTGTAGTGATTTGGCTAAAGAGTATAATTTACCTATACATATTCATTTGTCAGAAAATATGAATGAAGTTAAAACTGTTACTAATAAATTTGGTATGAAACCAATGGAAGTACTTGATAGGGTAGGAATGTTAGAAAAAAGAGTTATTTTAGGTCATGGTACATTTCTTTCTGATAGTGAGATTAATATGATAAAAGATTGTGATGTTTCTGTTTGTACTAATCCTGTTAGTAATCTTAATTTAGGTTGTGGTATTGCAGATTTAGTTAAATACAAGAAAAATGGTATTAATGTTTGTTTAGGTACTGATGGTCAGGGTAGTGGTAATAGTTTAAATTTATTTTATACAATGAGTTTAGTTGATTATTTACAAAAGGGTAAATATGAGGATCCAACTGTAATGAGTTCTTATGATGTTTTAAAGATGGCTACTATAAATGGTGCTAAGGCATTGGGGATTGATGATATAGGTAGTATTGAAGTCGGTAAGAAGGCTGATATAATTATATTAGATATATCTGATATTAGTTTATATCCTGCTTATGATTTGATACCATTTATAGTACATAATTGTTTTTATGATGTTGTTGATACTACTATTATAGATGGTAAAATTTTGATGATGGATAAAGAGTTAAAAATTGATATTGATTTGAATATACTAAGAAGTAAGATAGAGGATATTAGGAGGAGATTAATGTGAAGATAGGTTTATGTAGTGATCATAGGGGATTTTATTTGAAGAGTGAATTGATTAAATTCTTAAGGGAGAAGGGCTACGAAATTGTTGATTATGGTACTGATAGTGATGAGAGTGTAGATTTTCCTGATTTTGCGTTTAAGTTAGGAGACGCTATTGTTAATGGTGATGTTACTATGGGAATTGCTATATGTGGTACTGGTATTGGAATGAGTATTGCTTTGAATAAAGTACGTGGTGTTGTTTGTGGTAAAATATCTAATGCTAGTGAGGCAATGCTTTGTAGGTCTCATAATAATGCTAATTGTATTGCAATGTCTGAGGATATTAGTTATGATAATGCTAAGGAAATGGTTATGAAATTTATTAATACTCCATTTTCTAATATGCCTAAGTATGTAAGAAGAAATAAAAAGATTAGCGATAGAGAAAATGGTTAAGTTATTATTATATGTTTTAGTTATACCTTTAGTGGTATGGGCTAGTGATAGTGTTAATTTTAGTGTATTTTTTAAGAAAGGTGATGTTAATCAATATAGGGCTAGAATATTTTATATGATATTTATTTTGGGAATTTCATATTTAATGGTTAGTTTTTTATATGATTTTTTAGGAGTAATTGGATAGGAGAGGTAGTAATGAAAAAAATTATTTTACTTACTTTTGTACTTGTAATTATTCCTTTTTTAATGGTTACATTTATTCATATTGATAGAAATAAAGATATAACTATTAAGGAAATAAGTCTTAATTATAAGTCTTCTGTTATTGTTAGAGTTCATAGGGAGCGAGATAATACAATATCTAATGTAACGTTAGAAGAGTATGTTGTTTCTGTTGTTGCTTCTGAAATGCCTGCTAGTTTTGAAATTGAAGCTTTAAAAGCACAGGCTGTTGCTTCTAGGACATATGTTTTGAGAAAGATTATTGATAATAAAGATAGGGATTATGATGTTGTTGATACGGTTATGGATCAAGTATATACAGATGATGATGAACTTAGAAATAAGTGGGGAGATAGTTATATAAAATATATTAATAAAATTAGAAGCGCTGTTAATGATACTTCTATGGAATATTTAGATTATAATGGAGAGATAATAAGCGCTATGTATTTTTCTACTAGTAATGGTTATACAGAGGATTATAAGAATATTTTTGGTGGTGATGTTCCATATTTGGTTAGTGTAGAATCATTTTGGGATAGTGATGTTAGTAGTGTGTTTAATGATAGTGTTACTATGTCTTTGAGTGATTTTTATACTGATTTGGGTCTTAGTTATAGTAAGGATTTAGTTATAAGTGATGTTGTGAGGACTAATACTGGTAGAGTGATGTCACTTACTATTAATGGTACTTCTTTTAAGGGAAGTGATATATATAATAAATTAGGATTAAGGAGCTATGACTTTAATATTGTTAAGATTGGTAGTAATATAAAGATAGAAACTAAGGGATATGGTCATGGTGTTGGTATGAGTCAATATGGGGCTTATGGTATGGCTAAGAGTGGTTATAGTTATACGCAGATATTATCTCATTATTATACTGGTTGTGAAATAAAAAAATTGGAAGTGTAAAATATGAAAAGTGAATTATGGTTGATTTGGAAAGATTCAATTTCTAGAAGAAGATATAAAGTTGGAATTTTAAATAGAAAAAATGGTATGTATAAATTTAGTTATGTTAATCCAGAATTAAATGATGCAAAAAAAGTTGGATTTAAATATTTTCCTGGATTTGAAGATTTAACAAAAGATTATGAAAGTGAAACTTTATTTGCAAATATTTTAACTAGATTACCAAATAGTACAAGACCTGATTATTTTGAAATTCTTAATAGTTATAATTTAGATAAAGAAACGGAAGAATTTGAAATTTTAAAAGTAACTAGAGGAAGGACAATCACAGATAATTATGAATTTGTTCCTGCTTTTGATTTAAATAAAATTGAGTTTGATGTTGCTGGAACAAGTCATTGTGATGATATTAAGTAATGTAGAAAATATCTTAGAGTTAATAAGAAATTATATTTGGAACCTGAACCTGATAATGTTAGTGACAAAAATGCTATTAAGATTGTTTTTAAAGAAGATGGTAGAGTGTTTCATTTGGGATATGTTCCAAGATATTATTGTAAAGAATTGTTGGATGAACTATATAAAGGTGTTAAATATTCAGCGATGATTCAAAGTTTAAATTTAGATTCTCAATTGAGTGATGAAAATATTTGTGCTAATGTTAAATTAATTTTTGATGTTTAGTTGATACAAATATAAGAATTTGTCTCTTTATTGGGACTTTTTTATATTAAACTAATAAATAATTTTTATCTGCTATAGTGATTAACTTTTATCAAGATAAATGTTTTGATATTTGCTTAAAATATGATATAATCAGATTAGGAATGAGGAATAGTTATGAGTATTTTTGATTATATTTTAAAGTATGGAAAGTATACTTTTAGTGAAATGAATTTTAATGAGGTAGATAATGTTATTTTTGCTAGTTTATCATATTTAAATTTGGAGGGAATTGTATCTAAGTCTACTAAAAATAAAATTAGTATTGGAGAGATTTATAAAGCTCTTTCTAAAAAGAAACATACTACAGAGATTACTGCTGTTAGAAATGCATATGAATTACTTAAGGCAATTTCTAATAAGAAGAGATTTAAGGATATTTGTGCTTATTCATATTTATATATAGGTGATGATTCACAGCAATTTTCTGCTTTATGTTTTGATATAAATGATGATGTTGTTTATGTTTCTTTTGAGGGGACTGATCATCTTATTAGTGGTTGGGAAGAAGATTTTAAGATGGGCTATGAATTTCCTGTTTTATCTCAGAAACATGCTATTAGGTATTTAAATAAGAATTTTACAATTTCTTCTAAGAAGTTGATAGTAGGAGGTCATTCTAAGGGTGGAAATTTAGCGATGGTAGGTTCTATGTATTGTAATTTCCTTGTTAGAAATAAGATTATTAGTATATATAGTAATGATGGTCCTGGTCTTAGAAAGAAGCAATTAGAATCTAGTAATTATAAGAGAATTGAGGATAAATTAATTAAAATAATTCCTAATTATTCAATTGTTGGTCTTTTACTTAGACATACTGATAATTATATTGTTATTAAATCTACTAGAAGAAATCTTTATGCTCATGCTGTAGTTAATTGGGTAGTTAATGAAAATCATTTTGAGAGGGCTAAGTTATCTGATTTTAGTAAGATAGTTGATGATGGTATGATTAAGTGGTTAGATAAATATGATGATAAACAAAGAGAGGATTTTGTTAAGTGTTTATTTGATATATTTAGGAGAAGTAATGTTAATTCTTTAATTCAAATAATTGATAATAAGAGGATTATATTTAGATTACTTAGAGAGAGTTCTTATACTATAGATCCTCTTACTAAAATAATGATTAAAGATTTTATATATGTAATACTTAAATATTCTAAAGATTATGAGTTAGAAAAAATAAAGGAGTTGTTCTAATATGAAGATATTATTTATTTCTGATATTCATGGTGTATATACTAATTTGGATGCTATAGAGAATGTTATTAATAACCAAAATATAGAATTGTTAGTTGTTCTTGGTGATTTATATTATAGGGGTTTTAACAGGGTATCATCAACAGTAGTAGATAATTTTGTTGTTAGAGGTTTTTTGGAGAAATATTCTGATATTTTAATTTGTATGAAGGGTAATTGTGATAGTGATGTTGATATAGCTAAGAGTAATTTTCCTATTATGAGTGATATTTCTATGATATATGTTGATAATAAGTGTATTTATTTATCTCATGGTGATAAGTATAGTTATGAGAAAGGGGATAAGTTTAATAATAAGGGAATTTTGATGTATGGTCATTATCATATTCCTTCTATAAAGAAGGATAATAATATGATTTATATTAATGTTGGTTCTATTTCATTACCTAGGGATAATAGTCCTTATAGTTATTGTATATATGAGAATAATAAATTTACTTTATATGATATAGAAGGAAATATAATAGATAGTATTATAGTGGAATAGTACAATACATATTAGTTATATTTTTATATGTTTTATTGGGCTGGTATTTGATATACTGGCTTTTTTAATATTTATAATAATAATATTTTTTGTTTTATTATAATTTTATTTGGTAATTATTAGATATATTGCTATGTATTGTACTTTTTATAATTTTAATTATTATATTGATTTTTTTATTTATTTGTAATATACTTAATATGAAATTAATTTCATATTGGAGTATTATGAAAAGAGATAATAATTTTATTGAAAAAATAAAAATCGCACTCTCGTGAATTAATTAGTGAGTTAGATTTTTCCTTTTTTGCTTCTAAAAACATTTACTTTTGTGATTACATATGGTATTATTGTTATGGTGGCAATATGATTATTTCTAGGGGAAAACTATATGATAAATGTAACAATGTTAGAAATG
>CAVJSY010000017.1:0-5775 GCA_963652285.1 Oribacterium sp. | reverse complement strand
TACGGCACCTCTATAGTAATATATTGGATAAGTATCATTCTCAGTTCCACTTCTTTTATAAATTCCCTTACCATTTGTATCAGATGATATTTGAGAAAAGTCTATACTAGTATCAAGTGTAGCATCTTTTGTTATATTATCATATAAATCTTTTTCACTACTACATAACTTACTAGTAGAATTTGCCTCTGCATATATCTTTCCTGTAAAATTAGTCTTTAAATAATTATTATTTATTTTATTAGAATCTAAATAAAAATATATCGTATATGTAATAGTCGTAACATTTTTAATATCAAAACCATCATATAAAATATTTATACCATTTTTAGTAATACTTCCTGACTTTACCTCTACTGCTCCTAGATATACCTTATAACTCAATCCCCCAGAACTCAAGTCTATAGAAGAAGTTATATTAGCAGATATACTTCCTGAACCACATATATCACAATCACTATTTCTAGATATAGTTAAAGTAGTAGATACAGCATCATCTTTACTAAAAGATGTCTGTGCTATTAATCCCGTTCCAGAAGTTATTGAACCAAAGTTTATATCTTGCCCTTTGGTATAGTCTACTTTAAAACATCTAGTAGTACCAGATACTGATGTATTACCACTACTCCATACATTTATAGCATAAGTAACTCCCAACATAAATAACATAACACCAATAATTATTATAACCCTTAAACTAATATTCTTCATCGTATCACCTATTCTATACAAAGAATAACATATTTTTTTCTAAATATCAATCCTTTATATCATTACCATTAAATTTAACATCAATAAATTTTCTACTAGCAAGATAATCACACATATGAACAAATCTTTGCTCTGCAGTCTTAGGCTTAGGTAAAACCTCTTTTTGCTTATAACTATCATAATTCCATTGCCCCATATGAGACTCTATTAAAGAACACATCTTTCTTAAATCATCTATAGGCATACTAACCTTATCTTTATTCTCCATAATATAATGAGATACAAGTAAAGGATGTTCAAACTTAGTATATTTAGAATGTTCTGATCCACACTTTAATCCATCATGCATAACTAAAGCCATAATAATCAAATCTTTATCCCTATCAGGAAACTTCCAACCAACAGTATCATTATTTAATAACTCATAAGCCATTCTAACAGCAACCTTAGTATGACGAACTAATCCCCCATCACCAGCTGCAAAATCAGGATGATACTTACCAGTAGAAGATGCTGCAATAGTAAAGAAATAATCTGGTAATAATCCAATCAATATTCTTAAATCCTTTCTTAAATTAGCATCTTTAACATAACTAATCTCTTTTGTAAAATAATTTATTTTATTCATAATAACCCACCTACTTTCCTATATGAACATCTAATTGATTAAATGGAATCTCTATATTATTCTTATCAAAAGCATACTTAACATATCTTAAACACTTTCTCTTAACATTATACCTATTCATAGCCTTACACTCAATACTAACAACATACTTTATACAAGAATCATCAAAACTATCAATTCCAAGTAAAGTATAATTAACAACACCATCTATTTTATTTATATCATTTCTTAAACTCTCTAATACACCCTCTAATTTTTCTATATCTACATTATAACTAACAGGAAGATATAAAAATACAATATCATTAGCAAGATTATAATTTATAACCTCACTAAAAGATGAATTAGAAAGAATCTTAACCTCACCACTAAAAGATTTTAATTTAGTAGTCTTTAACCCAATAGATATAACTTCACCCTCAAAACCATTAATCTTAACAAAATCTCCAACAACATATTGATTATCAAAAATAATAAATATACCCGCTAAAAAATCCTTAACAATATCCTGAAAAGCAAGACCAACTATAACACCTATTACACCTAAAGAAGCAATAATACTAGTAGTATTAACACCATATACATTTAATATAGACATAATAACTATAATAGCAATAACATATTTAATTATATTATTAATTAATACTATTATAGTAACCTTTCTCTTATCACTAGCCATACTATGTTTTAAATGAGTCTTATACTTACTAAGACTTTTAATTATACTAGATATTATATAATAAATTAAAAACCCAATACCAATATAAATAATTGGTAAAAAAAACTTCTCAGAAGTAAAAAATTCTTTCATACCCTATTCCTCCAAATCTATAAACTTAATTAAAATATCACTAGATACATATAAATATTTACTATCTATATATAAATAATCTCCATTCCACTTTAAAATACCATCTTCTAACATATCATCTATATCATATACATCCTTAATATTAACACCATATAATTCCTTAAATTTAGAATTACTAACACCTTCAATCTTTCTAAGACCAAGTATCATAGTATTAGACATCTGCGTTCTTTTATCCTCATATACCTTATCACATTCATATATGCCATTTAAATACTTACCTAAATTTTTTGTATTATTAATTCTATAATTATCAATATATGATACTGCTCCAACACCAAAACCATAATAAGATAAATTATTCCAATAAGTAAGATTATGTCTACACTGATATCCATCCTTACAATAATTACTTACCTCGTATTGAATATAACCACACTTTTTCAGAGTATCTCTAATATACTTATACATCTCATAATCCATATCACTATCAATATATTTTCTTTTTTCTATTCCAAAATTAGTACCATCCTCAATAATTAAAGAATAACAAGATATATGAGGTATATCTAACTTAATAAAATTATATATATCACTACATACTACATCAAGATTATTATCTACACCATATATTAAATCAATATTAATATTATTAATACCATTATCCTTAAGCATTTTAACACAACCATAAACCTGATCTTTAGTATGATGTCTATTAAGAACTTTAATTATATTATTATCAAATGTTTGAACTCCCAAAGACACCCTATTAATACCATATTCTTTAAATAAAAGTATCTTATCTATATCTAAACACTCACAATTACACTCAATACTATATTCTAAATTATTACTAACTCTAAACTTTTTTATTATCTCAAATAATATTCTAAGTTCATCACAATTTAAACTATTAGGAGTACCACCTCCTATATATATAGTATCAATAATCTCTCCATTATACCTACAATCTATCTCACTTCTTAAATTATCTAAATATTTTAAAACATACTTACTATCATATCTAATCTTACAAAAATCACAATAAGAACAAATATCTAAACAAAAAGGAATATGTATATAAAGAGATTTAACCATTCTTAGTCCTTAAATTATGTATAATTTCAAAGAAAAATAACAAAGAAATAACAATAATATTAACACCTGTAATCTTCAAATAAGTATATACACCAAGTTTAGGTTCAAATATTAAAAGTATTCCCACTATTATAGATATAACACCTATTATTAAATATCTTAAACACTTAATATTTGATTTTTTCTTAGTAAAATATGAAATAATCATAAATGCTCCCATTATAAATAAATAAAGAGAAAATATAATAGGTAAAATATTTATTATCATAGTATAATAAACATACATAACCAAAGAAAGCCAAATAAATACAATACCTAATATTAAATTACCATATTCATAATCTACATAATCTTTTGAAACAAAAAAACTAATCAACCATATAACACCACAAATAGCAAAAATACAAACAAATATATAATTAAATACCGTAAGAATATCTGAAGTTGCAACTATTAATATAATTCCCAAAACTAAAGATAATAAACTTATCAAAAACAAATTTAAATTAGAAACCTTATTCATTAGCAATGCTCCTCATCTTCATCACAAACATCTCCCAAGACCTTATGAATTCCATCATTATATATTTGATATAATTCCTCTTTTTGTGATTCATCTAAAGCAACATAAGGATCAGTTTGAGAACTAACAGTATCAGCATGATATGAAACAATCTTACCATCAACCACAAACACAACTAAAGGAACATAAACCCTTTTCTCACCAGTTAAAACTTGATTATCATTACTATCAGTTAAAGTGTATTCATCTAATATTGAATCCAAACTATCTAGAAGTTCACTATAACCTGTTGCTCCCTTCTTAGTAGTAACAACATTGCCCTCAGTATCAACTTCCATAGTATCCCTAACATCATACATATTAACATAATAAATTTTATCTAGTTCACTATTTTTAGCAGCATTAAGTAAAACAGGAAGTGCATTTCTACACCAAGGACATTCTGGAAATCCAAAATAAAATACCCCAGTATCACTATTTATCTTTTCACTAGCTTCTTTAGCAGTCAAATAAACAATAGGATTATCATTATCAATAGAAACATCCAAATAAGTTTTACCACTCTTAGAAGTCTTACCATTTAAATTCTCATACTCATTTTTAAACTTTAAAGCATCTGTATTCTTACCCTTACAACCTCCTAAACAAAATATTGACAAAATCATAATTATTATTAAACTAATTTTTTTCATACATATCTACAACCTTTCTTAAAATAATTATATAAAATATCCATAGTAAAATCAAGAAAAATATTACATTAAAAATATTTCAATAAATTATATATTATAAAATTTCCCATCTACCATCTCTTTTACCATTTTTTCTAATAATAAGTCCTTTTTCTTGCATATCAGTCATTATATTTTTTACAGTTCTTAATGACTTATTAATCATAACAGCTATCTCTTGCTGATTAATTTCTTCATTATCTTTAATAATATTTATAATTGCTTGTTGCTCCAAAGTATAACTTTTATACTCTTGCTTTGTTTCCGCAACACCACTATTATAATCAATATGTGTATATCTGTTTTTAAGTTCAAAATTAGAATTTGTTAAAAGATTATAAAAAAACTTTTCTAAAAAAGATATATCCTCAAAAACATTCTTATTAAAATTTTTATAATTAGCTCTTACCAACGAATTTCTAAAATAACACGAATGTTTAGCAAAAACATCATCATTTATATTAAATCCAAAAGTCCTTAAATATTTTATTATAAATACAGCAGTAGTTCTTGTATTACCCTCACAAAACGGATGAACTTGCCATATATTTGAAGTAAACCTACATAAATGCTTTATAGATTCATCCAGTGATAAATCCTTATATGAAAAACTTTTTTCCAATTCAAAATCATATTGAAGTGCAGGTAAAATCGTTTCATATGACGCATATATAACTGTATCACCATTTAAAATCCATTCTTTTTTTGTAAAATTATAATCTCTAATCTTACCAGCACCATCAAATATTCCAGAAAATAATCTTCTATGAATATCAACTAACTCAGTTGGATTAAAATTAAATGAATTTTCATTAAGTATCTCAGCAATTCTAACAGCAACCTTATCTGCTTCCTCAGTATTTTTCACTTCATCAGTTTTTCTATTATCAAGTGTTTTATAATAACTATCTATTCTCTCTTCGACTTCTTTTAAATCAATATTCCCTTCAACATGTTCCCTAACATTTTCAATTAAATACTTAGATGGTTTTAATCCATCAACATCCTGAAGTCCAATAGCAGTTTCCCAAATTTTAGCTTTCTCTATACTAGTAGGTTCACCATTTTTTATATAAAGAGAAAGTTCAGAATTCCAATTTTTATTTTTTTCCATCACTATCACCTTATCCATCAATAGTATAACACATTTAACTAAAAAAAACAATTTCAAAGTGCAAATTTTGCACTTTGAAATCATTATAATTGCACTTTGAAACAAAAAAAAGATAACATTCCTAATTAGAATAATTATCTTTCTCTAGTCTTATATAAG
>CAVJSY010000016.1:0-3823 GCA_963652285.1 Oribacterium sp. | reverse complement strand
ATGTTATATATCCTCAAGCTATAGTGGTAATTGATTTAAATAATTTAAAAGATATAAATGATAATTATGGTCATGAAAAAGGCGATGAAGTTATTAAGAAAGCTGCTAATATATTGATAGCAAATCAACTTGAAAAAACAGATCTAGTTCGTACTGATGGTAATGAATTCTTAATATATATGGTTGGATATCCTGCTAATGATGTTATGATGTATTCAAGAAAGATTTATAAGGAATTTAAAAATCTTCCTTATGGATATGGAGCATCTATTGGTTATAGTATGATTGAAGATGATGTTAAAAGTATAGATGACGCTATAAACGAAGCTATTATTGATATGAAAAAGAATAAAGAAAACGAGAAGAAATAAGGGTGATTTAAAATGTGGAACAAGGCTAAAAGATATTTAAAGAAGTTACTTAAAATATTTTCTAAAACAGAACTTAGAGTACTTCCTGGTAATATTGCATTTTTTGCAGTTTTAGCCTTAGTTCCTGTTTTAACTATCATCATATATATTGCTTCTTATTTTTCTATTTCTATAGATACTTTAGTTAATACTATTGAAAGTGTGTTGCCTTATAAAGTTAGTGAAGTAGTAGTTGGTTTTATTTCTGGTAAAGGATTTGATGGAGGACTTGGAACATTTAACTTTATAGCATTTGTTGTTGCTAGTAATGGTACATATGCTATAATAAATGCTTCTAATGCTTTATATAAAGTAGAAAATACTGATCCTATTAGAGAGAGAATCAAGTCTGTTATTTTGTTATTTATTTTAATATTTTTGATAATGTTTTTATTATTAGTACCTATGTTTGGTGGTAAAATATTAAATTTGTTTGGAGATAGTGAATTTGTTAAAAAATTAGTATTTATCTATAAATTACTTAAATGGCCTTTATCATTTTTGATAATTTATTGTAACTTAAAACTTATATATACTATAGCACCTACAGCGGATATTCAAAGTAAGGATACTACTTATGGATCATTATTTACTACTTTAATATGGACTATTGCTACTGCTATATTTAGTTATTATTTGCACTATTTTGCTAGATACGACATTATTTATGGAAATCTATCTAGTATAGTAATGCTAATGATGTGGATATATATTTTAGCATATGTATTTGTTATGGGTATGGCTATAAATACTATTAATTATAATAATAAGTAGAGTAAAGTATATAATAAAAAAATAGATATTTGTATCTATTTTTTTGCTATTTATTAATTATTCATTGTACATTTAGAAATTTTTTCTTCCCAGTAAGAATGGTGAAATTTATAAATAAGATTTGATATCTTATTAAAATAACTTGTATATTCTGTATTGCCTCTATTACTTAAAATAACCAAAATATAAGGATTTTCATCAAATATTAAAGCAACATCGTGCAATGAATTAGAAGCCCATCCTGACTTGCTAGCAATAATACTATTATTTGGTGAAGATATAACTTTCCATGATGATTCAAAGTATTTTATTAATTCTTTACTATTATCGGTGTTTGTAAGATAATAATTATATAATTCTTCCATATATATAATAGCATCATTAGCGTTTATATCTCCCCATGCAGTATTAGATTTATAAATAGATGTTGTTCCTTTTTCTTTCCAAAAATTATATATATTTTGTGGGTTATATTTTTTATTTAGCATAAGATGTGCTGCATTGTCACTATGAATTATTGAATATTCTGCTAATCTTCTGATTGTATAATTTTTGTTAAAAGTGGTATTTTTTAAAATACCAGTACCATCACTGTAATAATTAGATGTATATGTTATGCTATCTTCTAAATTTATATTTCCTTTTTCTGCTTCTTCATATATGTATATTGCTTCAGGTGCCTTTATAGTAGATGCTGCAAAAATTGGTTGACTGCTATTATATGATAAAGAAAATCCTGTATATAAATCCTTATATTTAAAAGCAAAATTAAGATTAAATGAATTCATGTAGTTTTCGAGTTCATTACTAATATTTAAAAGATTTTCACTTAGTTCTTCTTTTGAAATAGGAGATTTAAGACAATTTGTTATTTTAGTAACACCTTTAGCTTCATTTATATTTGGTGTTGTATTTTCTATAACTATTTTGTTTTCAATTTTTTCTTCTATTTCAGTTTTTAAACTTTCATATTTTTCTAATTTATTTTTGTTATTAATAGCTTTATATACTATGTTAGATATTAAACTAAAGTTTATTAATAAAACTATTAATAATCCATTAGATAATAATACCTTACACCCCATTATAAAGTATTTAAATAAATTCTTCATACACACCACCACTAGTATAATACTAACATAAATAAATTTGTTAGTCAATTTAAATAAAAATAGTGACAAATTTATTTATTATTGATATAATTTGATTATAATAGAGGTGTTAATAATGAGGAGTATGAGAAATAAAAATGGTTTTACTTTGATTGAATTAATTGCAGTTATTGCAATAATATCTATTTTAAGCATTGTTTCAATATTTACTTTTGGGAAGATAAGAGAAAATTCTAAAAATAAAGCAGATGAATTAACTTATAATTCAATTATGAAAAGTGCTGCTAGTTATGTAAATGAATACTATAACGAGGAAAAATATTGGTTGCATATTGAAAATGAGGATATAGAAACATTTTGTGTTCCGATATTGGAACTTTCCAATAAAGGATATTTGAAACAAGATGATATAAATAATGTCTCTTATAGATTTGTATTATTAACAAGGGATTATATTAATAAAACTATTATTAGAGAAGAATATGATAAAGAGGGGATATGTGGTGGAAGCACTGATAGAGAAAAAGGAAATTTACAGTTAGTTAGCAAAACTACTACAAGTATTGCTGTTGCTGCTAGTTGTAATAGTACAGGGTTTGTTAATTATACTTATGGATTATTTGATAGTAATAATAATGAAATTAAAAATTATACTACTAAAGATAATACTCATAAATTCGGGGGACTTATATCAGATAAAGAATATAATTTAAAAGTAAAATGCAATTATCAAGATTATAATAATACAGATTATAGTGATGACTACAAACAAAAAACTGGTCATACTGATTTAGAGTTTGTTCCTAAAAATATTGTAAAAGATGTCACGAAAAATAGAGCGTACAAAGAAATAGACATAAATTATACATCTAAAAACATTTATAAAGAAGAAGCTACAATATATTATTTTAAAGTAACATCTGAAGAAAATATGAGTAATATCAATGTATTTGAATGTGGTAATGATAAAACACCTTCTTTAACTTGTAGTAATAATACAACGGAATTAAAAAAGGGGTATTGGTATAAAACAACATCTAAAAATATTAAATTAAAAATATATAATAATGCTACTATATATACAAAAATATGGGATGGAGAAATTTTTTCAACAAACAAGACATTACAAGTAACATTACCTACTAATCCATATGTTAATATTAATATTGAACATGATTTGTTTGATGACTATAATGGTCAATATATTGGAGAAGAAAGTAACATTATAGAATATCATATTGATAGTTGGATGAGTATGCCAAAAATATCTTGGACTATATATGGTGGATATGAAACCGAATCTACAGTATATTATTCTAATTCTGGTAATGACGATGATGACTATATTAATAGAAGAAATGCTAATATTAATTCTGGTTACAAATGTAATAGTAATAATTGTACTTTTGATAAAGATAAAATAGGCAATAATGGAGGTATGCAACAAATTAAAATAGTTGTTAAAAATAAAATTACAAATAAGAGTACAATCATTTATATAAATGTTAATATTGATAAAAAGGCACC
>CAVJSY010000015.1:0-3400 GCA_963652285.1 Oribacterium sp. | reverse complement strand
ACTATATTTCGGTTATGATGTCTAGTAGTTTATGTTATTTTAGTACGAATTGAAGTTATTAATTAAATGGTATTGACAATTAAACTGAAAAATGATATAATTTCAGTGTGAATGTCAAAAGAAGGGATAATTATGAATAAAGACGAAGAGATAAATATAAATTATAAAATTGACGATGATATTCTTAAAAAATATATAAAAGCAATTAATTCAATAGATAAACCAATGAATCAAATAAAAAAACAGCTAAATCAGATGACAAAACAAAAGCAGAAAATAAGTAAGTCTTTTAAAACCACTAATGAACAATTAAAGAATATTAAAACTATGTCAGATACAATCAAAAATATTTCAGCAAAATTTCCAAATGAGCAAGGTAAAATATTTACTGATGTTATAAAACAAATAATGAGTACTAATAATGGTATGCTTTCTACAAGAATGATTGAACCACTTAATATAAGTAGGCAATATATCTCAATTATGGAGAAGAATAATGAAATTGAAAAGATATCAAGAGGTATATACCTTTCACCAACTACCTTTGAAGATAGCTATTTTCTCTTTCAACAAAAATATAAAAAAGCAATTTTTTCACATATGAATGCCCTATATTTTTACGGTATGACAGAAGAATTTCCATACAATTATACAGTAACTGTTCCACAAAGGTATCATGTTAATATGGTAAATGAGAGATGTAATGTATTCTATGTGCCAGATGACATATACGAACTTGGACTAACTGAAGTTCTAACACCAAATGGAAATAAAGTAAAAGCTTATGAAAAAGAAAGATGTATTTGTGATATTATTAGATCAAAGGGAAGAATGGATTCTGAACAAGTAAAAAAGACTATTAAACAATATGTTAAAAGTAAAGATAAGAATATTGTTAAACTATCTAATTATGCAAAAGAGATGGGTATAAGTGAAAAAGTGATAGAAATGGTAGGTGTATATTATGAATAATTCAGCACAGAGAGTAAAAGATAAACTAAGGAATATTTCAAAAGAAAAAAATATTGATTTTAATTCAGTAATGAGATTTTATATGTATGATAGATTTATAGCACGTTTATCAAAAAGCAAATATAAAGATAATTTTATATTAAAAGGTGGCTTCTTTTTAAGTAATTTATTTGGAATTGATAATAGAAGTACTATGGATATAGATACTGCTATAAGAAAAACAGAATTTAATAAAGAAAATATTATCAAAATGCTAGGAGAAATTATTAATATAGATATAGAAGATAACGTAAAATTTGAAATTAACAAAACAGAACCAATTCGTGAAGAAGATGAATATGGAGGCTTGAGAGTTACCATTAATTTTATGTTGGAAAATATAAGGGATCGTTTTCATGTTGATATAGCTACAGGAGATCCTATATATCCTGGCCCTGATGATTATAAATATGAATCATTGATAGATGATGAAGTGTATAAAGTGTGGTCATATAATCTAGAAACAGTATTAGCAGAAAAGATAGAAACTATACTTAGCAAATTAGAAAATAGTAGTAGAATGAAAGACTACTATGACATATATTTAATATATAAATTTAAGTTTAATAAAATAAATAAAACAAAACTTCGAAAAGCAGTAGAAAAGACTTTTAAAAAAAGAGAATTTGACGCAGATTTAAATACTAATTTAAGTATAATTAAAGATAGTAAAGTTTTACAAGATAAATGGAATAGTTATTCTAGAAAAAACAGCTATGCTAGAAATATAGAATTTAATGAAACTATAAAGTGCCTAGAAAAATTTATAGAAATTATAGTACCAGTTACAATATAAAATATTATTTAAATAATAAACCATAAATATCTAAATAAGAGTAGAAAAATACTCATATAGTCTGTATGACAAAAAACTATGATACAATAACTTCAGAAGGTTAGACTATGTCCTTAATATGGAACTTAATAAAAACATTTACGGATACTAAAGTAGATAATAAAAAAGATAACATGTTTTAGAAGATTGGCAAAAAGAATTAGTAAAAGAAAATATAAATATGCAGAATATATTACATTTGAAGATATTATCAATACTTTAGAAGAAATAGTAAAAGTATTAGAAATAGTAATAATGTAGATAAAAATATAACCGATTATACAATAACCGAAATAAATAATTTTATAAATGTATAAATTATATAAGATATTACCTACTATAAATAACTTATCCACAGAAACTGTTGACAGGCAAAAGTGTCAATAGTTTTTATTTGACATAATTCGTGTATTTCTATATAATATAAGCATCTAGAAAGGAAAAATACTATGGAATTAAACATTGACTACGTATCCGATTTACACTTAACTCACTATATAAGTAAAAAAGAAAGCATAACCAAAATAGATAAACTAGTCCAAGATAAAATAAGTATGCAAGTAAAAGGAGATATCCTTGTAGTAGCGGGAGATATTGATGAAGATATAAATAGAGTGAGTGAACTATTATATTCATGTTCAAAATACTATAAAAAAGTAATATTCGTCCTAGGTAATCATGAATACTATATACCAGTAATAAAATATATCTATACCGATCCTATGGCTAAAGAATATAACTATAATAGTATGAATAAAGTATATAGATTAAATGAAATATTTAAAGATAATAAAGATATAATCATACTAGATAAAACAAATAATACTAAAGGACTATATACCTATAATACCTTCTTATTAGCGGGAGATACTCTTTGGTATAAACCAGTAACATTAGTAGATAAACTATATAACTATCCCATGCAGAATGATTGGGGATTTATCTTATCAGAATTATCTAAGAAAGAAAAGATACAAAAACTACATAACGATAGTATATATTGGTATAATAACTTACCAAATAATATAGATTTAATGATAACCCATGTACCACCATTTAGAAATAAAAGTAATAGTAGGGACAATAACTCTTGTTACTATACAGAAGTAAAAGAATATAAATCACCAGTATGGATATATGGACATGATCATAAAGAAAATGATACCATAATAAATAATACTAGATTAGTATCTAATCCATGGGGTTATGATACTAAAGAATTTAAAATAAAAACATTAACATTAACTAAATAATAAACTAAGATATTAAGTCTTAGTTTTAATATACCTATATATTATCTTTATTATGTTCACTATAAGCCTTACTATGTAAGTCTTATTAGTGTTTAATTAAGCCAAGTAAACTTGTCTTAATTAAATGTATCCAAGATACCTATTATATATAAGCAGTAGGTATATACTAATAATATTTTAGTATAAAGAAGTGATTATTAATTAAATAGTATTGACAATTAAACTGAAAAATGATATAATTTCAGTGTGAATGTCAAAGGAAGGGATAATTATGAATAAAGACGAAGAGATAAATGTAAAT
>CAVJSY010000014.1:0-11300 GCA_963652285.1 Oribacterium sp. | reverse complement strand
ACTTAATATGAATGTTATTTTTGAAGATAATAAAAAAATATTAGGTGAAATTGAGGAAATCGATGGGGATGAGGTAAAAATTAGTTTTCTTGGAGAGTTTCATGAAGGAAAATTTTTTGGAGGTATTATTAGAAAACCTAGTTTGAATGCTAAAATTAGACTTATTAACGAAGATGAATTAGCAGAATTAACAGGTGCTAATGACGATAAATCTATGATGTTGGGGTTATCTCCTCTTTATAATAATTTTCCTATTAAAATTAATATTGATGATATGTGGAGTAATCATAGTGCAATATTTGGTAATACTGGTAGTGGTAAAACCTATGGTGTTGCAAGATTAGTTCAAAATTTATTTGTTATGAAGGGAAAAATTCCTTTTAACAGTAATATATTTATTTTTAATAATACAAATGAATATGATAATGCTTTTAAGAGTATTAATCAATATAATATTAATTTTAATTACAAGATGTATTCAACAAGTGGTGAAGGAAATAGTGAGATAATAAAATTACCATTGTGGCTATTGTCAGTTGATGATTATGCTAATTTATTAGACGCTACTGAATATACACAGTTATCTATTATTGAAAAAATGCTTAGTTTAGTTTCAGTATTTGCTAGAAAAGATGAGGAATCCGCTAAATATAAAAATCATCTAATCGCTTCTGCTATTATATCTGTATTGTATACCAACCAAACTCCTTCTAGAATAAGAGATCAGATATTTTCTATACTTACTAATTGTAATAGTCCAGAATTAAACTTAGATGTTGATGTTCCTGGTGTTGGTTATACTAGACAATTTAGAAAATGTTTTGATATAGATAGTAAAGGAGAGTTTGTAGAAAGAATTTTAATTACTGGATATATTCAACAGTTCGTTGATAACGATACTAAATGGAATGAAGACTATGTTCCTATATATTTTACTTTAGATGATTTGGAAGTTGCTTTAAATTTTGCTTTAATTTCAGAGGGACTTTTATTAAATGAAAAATCTTATAGTGAGGCTACTGCCTTAAAAGTAAAATTACATTCTTTGAATAATAGTTCTAATAAGAAATATTTTGATTATGGTAGATTTATTTCTATTTCTGAATTTATCACAGATATAGTTATGGTTGGCCAAACAAAGAGAGCTCAAATAATTAATTTTGTTCTTGAGGATATTGATGATAGATTTGCTAAAGCTATTGTTAAGGTATATTGTAGATTAATATTTAAATTTAGTAAAGGACTTCAAGAAAGAGGTGCTATGCCTATTCATCTTATGTTAGAAGAAGCTCATAGATATGTTCAAAGAGATAATGATATTAATATTTTGGGATATAATATATTTGAAAGAATTGCTAAAGAGGGTCGTAAGTTTGGAGTAGTATTAGATTTAATTACTCAAAGACCTACTGAATTATCAGAATCGGTTATATCTCAGTGTAGTAACTTTTTAATATTTAAAATTACACATCCTACTGATTTGGAATATATTAGAAAGATGGTTCCTAATATCAGTGCTGATGTTATTGAAAAACAAAAATCATTACAATCTGGTACTTGTGTTGCTTTTGGTAGAATGATGAAGATACCTATGATTGTAAAAATGGAATTACCTAACCCAGAACCACAGAGTTCAAATGCATCTGTGTATAACAAGTGGATGGTGTAGTGGAAAAGTTAGAATGCTAAGACCAAAGTTTATAAGGCTTTGGTCTTTTTTTCCACACTTTCCACAGATTTCCACAGTTTTTTTATCCACAATTTTTGAGTTTTCCACAAGGCTGTTTATAACTTTTCTGTTGAATTTTGTTGATAAGTGTTTTAATCCCTTATATTATAAGGGATTTTATTGTGTTTGTACTTGTTGATAAGTCTGTAGATAAATTGCTGTTTTTGATGTTTTCAGCAATAGTTTTCCACAGGAAAAGTTTTTGTTACTCTGTAATGAAATTTGTAGACTTTTTTTTTTATTGTGTTAAAATGAAATTAAGACGTTGGGAGGAGTAGATAATGAATTTAGATATGCTATGGAACAATTTCCTCAAAAAAATTAAAGAATATGTGTCGGCATTGTCTTATGAAACTTGGTTTCAGGATACTAAATTAGTATCAATTCGTGATAATTGCGCTATTGTTATTGTCCCAATGGAACTTCATAAAAAACATTTAATGGAAAATTATCAAGAGATTATGGAGACTACTTTACAAGAAGTGTCTGGTTCTAATTTTACTTTTAAATTTGTAGTAGAAGAAGAATGGGAAGAAGATGAAAATAACGGAGATGTATTTGAAGAACCTTATGATGAAGAAGATAGGAAAGAACATAAAAATGAGGATTTGGCTCAATCCCCAATGGAAGCTAATTTAAATCCTGAGTACACTTTTGATTCATTTATAGTTGGTGTTTCTAATAGATTTGCTTTTACTACTTCAATGGCCGTTGCCGAAAAACCTGGAAAGGCTTATAATCCTTTATTTCTATATGGTAAAAGCGGTCTTGGAAAAACACATTTAATGCACTCTATTGGAAATTATATTATTGAAAATTCTAATTTAAGAGTGCTATATATATCTAGTGACAAGTTTGTAAATGATTTTATTAACGCTGTTAGAAACGATAAAGATAAAGAAAACTATGATAAAATTGATACATTTAAAAATAAATACAGAAATATTGATGTACTTATGATTGATGATATTCAATTTTTAGGAAGCGCTACTAAAGGTCAAGAAGAATTTTTCCATACTTTTAATGAACTATATAACGAAAATAAACAAATAATTATTGCTTCCGACAGGTCTGTTGATGACTTGAAAATGTTAGAAAATAGGCTTTTAACAAGATTTAATTGGGGACTTACTGCTAATATAACACCACCTGATTTTGAACTTAGGGTTAATATAATAAGAAAGAAAATTGCACACCAAGAGTCTGCTGATGATGTTCCAGATGAAGTTATCGAATATATTGCTAATAATTTTGCTAGCGATGTAAGACAACTTGAAGGCGCTATTACTAGAGTTTTTGCTTATTCTCTTATGATGAATAAAGGTAAAGTTGATTTAGATACTGCAGTAGATGCTTTAAAAGACCAATTAATTGATAAAGGCGGATATAAAAATGATGTTCATAGAATACAGACAGTAGTATGTGATTACTTTAAAATAACAATTGATGATTTAAAAGGAAAAAAGAGAAGTCAAAATATCAATTATCCTCGGCAAGTTGCTATATATTTATGTAGAAAACTTACTAATGAATCTTTTCCAAAAATAGGAACTTATTTTGGAGGTAGAGATCACTCAACAATTATTAGTTCATATCAAAAAATTGAGAAAGATTTAGAAAAAAATGAACAATTGAAGGTTGTTATTAATGACCTAAAAAAACAATTATCCACCTAAAAAGTTGATAACTGTTGAAAAGTTTTAAGTTTTCCACATGGCTGTGGAAAGAAAAACGTATATAATATATGGTATTGAGGTAGTTTTCCACAATATCCACAGTATAATAATAACAATAATATATATATTAAAAGAAAGAAGGAAATAAAAATGAAATTTATAATTAAACAAGATATATTATTAGAAAGTTTAACACATGCATCAAAAGCTATATCACCAAGAAATTTAATTCCAATATTAACGGGAATTAAATTTGATTTAAAGGATGAAGGATTATACTTATCCGCTAGTGATACTGATATATCTATAAGATGTTTTATACCAAGAGAAAAAATAACTGAAGTAGGAGAGTTAGGAAGTATTGTTATTGGAGGTAAGTATATAGTAGAGATAATTAGAAAGTTACCTAATACAGATATTACTATTGAAGTATTAGACGGATATAAAATGATTATTAGTACTAGTAATACTGAATTTAACTTAAATGGTATTAATCCTAACGAATTCCCTAATTTGGATTTGGAAGAAACTAGTGAACCAATTATATTACAAACAGATATGTTTAAAACTATTATATCCCAAACATTCTTTGCTACTTCTCAAAATGAATCAAGACCACTTTTAACAGGTATTAATTTTAGAATAGAAAGTAATATGTTAGAAGTAATTGCTACTGATAGTTATAGACTTGCTAAAAAGAGTATTACTATTGATAAAAGGTTAGAAAATATAGTAAATATAGTTATTCCAGGAAAAAATTTGATGGAACTTGCTAAAATTATTGATGATGAAAAAGAAAATTTGGAGTTACATATATTTGAAAATAAGATATTATTTAAATATAAAAATATATTATTCTTATCTAGATTACTTGCTGGTACTTATCCTGCTACATCATCTATTATTCCTAATGAATTTAAAATTGAAGTAGAATGTAATTGTAATGCATTTTATGATATGATTGATAGAGCATCATTACTTACTTCTGATAGAGATAAGAATACTATTAAGTTAGAACTTGTTAATAAAGAGATGATAATTTCTTCAAATTCTCCGGAAATAGGTAAGGTAGAGGAAAAGATGGCTGTAGATAGTGATGACGCTATATCTATTTCATTTAGTTCTAAGTATATGTTAGATTGTATAAAAAGTTTTGGAACACCTAATATTACATTGTATATGAATAGTGATAGTGCTCCTATAATAGTTAAATCTATGGATGATGAATCACTTGTAGAGTTAGTTTTACCGATAAAAACATATTAAAATTTAGAAATCGTACTGGAAAATGGTATGATTTTTTATTTTTTTTTCATCTTCGACATAAAACGACTAATTTCGACAGTCTGTAGTGTTTTAATATTTGTCATACATTTTTTAATGTATAGAAACGGGGGAAAAAATATTATGGATTATTATGAAATTAACGCTGATACTTTATGTATTTTACCTATTGATGAAAAAACTTCTTTCATTTATGAAAAGGAGGATAATTTTATTGTTAAGATGCCATGTATTGAAATTATTAAAAGGAGTTGTTTATTTTTTGGAAGTTCCTATGAAGGAAGAAAAAACGCTAGTAGCAGTTTATTAACTGCAACTTATAAATTACCAATAATTATTGAAGAATCAAATCAATTGATTTTCTTTCCTACTAATTCTAGTAAAAATTCAAAATGTGTTTGGATTTCTTATAATAATTTTGAGGGTGTAGATAAAATTAGTAAAAATTTTTCAAAAGTTTATTTTAAAAATAATAATAAAGTTGAGATTGATGTTGCTAGTAATATTATTATTAATCTATTTAATAAATTTTCATTTGAATAAATTTTATTATTATTAATCAAATTATTAGAAGTAATAGGTTAAAAGTTGAATTTAATAAGAGAAAAAAGGCTGTATAGTCTTTTTTTTTGGGCGTTTTTATGGTATAATTTTATATGTATATAGGGATACGTGAATTGATTTTTGGTGATGATTATGAGAAAAACAGATGATTTATGAAAATAATAAATTTGAAATTAAAGAATTACAGAAATTATAGTGAATTAAATATTAATTTAGATGATAAATTAAATATTTTTATAGGTGATAATGCTCAAGGTAAATCTAATATCTTAGAATCAATTTATGTACTTGCTGTTACAAAATCTTATTTAAGTGTTAAGGATAAGAATTTAATTAAGGATGGTAATGATTGTTGCTTATTGGAATCTAAAATATCCGCTAATGAGGGAAATGTTAAACTTAATATTTTGATTACGGAAAAAGAGAAACATGTAAAAATTAATGGAAAAGATATAAGGAAGTTAGTTGATTATTTTTCTCATTTTAGAGTTATTTTATTTAGTCCCGATAATATTGGAATGATTAAAGATAGTCCTAGTGTTAGGAGAAAATTCTTAAATGTTGAAATAGGTCAAATTAATAATGGATATGTTAGAAGTCTGCAGAATTATAATGCGCTGTTAAAACAACGAAATGAATTTTTGAAGATTTGTAAGATGTCTAAAAAAATTAATTACGACTATTTGGAAATAATTAATGAAAAATTTTCTTTATTTGCTGTAAGTGTAATTAGGGAAAGATATAAGTTTATTTCTTTAATTAATGAATATTTAAGTGATATTTATAGTGAAATTATGGATGTTGACAATTGTCAAGTAAAGTATGTTTCCACAATATTGTGGAAAGATGAAGAGCAAGAAATGATACAAGACTTTAATAAGTATTTAAATGAGAATATTGATAAAGATGTATTGTATGGCCTTACTTTAATAGGACCTCATAGAGATGACTTTAAGTTTTTTATAGGGGATAAAGAGATGGGGGTGTATGCTTCTCAAGGACAATTGAGAGCTGCTGTTTTAGCATTAAAACTATCTGAGATTGAAATTTTTAGAAAAAACACTGGTGATGAACCTATTTTACTTTTGGATGATATTTTTAGTGAATTAGATTTAAAAAAGAAGAATAGGTTGATTAAATATATTATTGATGATGTTCAAACTATTATTACTACTACTGACTTACATATGATTGATGAAGTTTTAGTTAATAAGGCTAAAATTTTTGAGGTTGAGAGTGGAAAAATAGTTAAAGAAGTGAGAGGAAAGTGATACAAAATGGCAAATAGTGAACATTATGATGCTTCGGACATTCAAGTATTAGAGGGTTTAGAGGCTGTTAGAAAAAGACCTGGTATGTATATAGGATCTACTAGTTCAAAAGGATTACATCATTTGGTATGGGAAATTGTTGATAATGCTATAGATGAAGCATTGGCAGGTTATTGCGATGATATTGAGATTATTATTAATAAAGATGGTTCTGTAACTGTTAAAGATGATGGTAGGGGAATACCCGTTGGAATTCATCCTAAAACTGGATTATCTACAGTTGAGACTGTTTATACTGTACTTCATGCTGGTGGTAAGTTTGGTGGTGGCGGCTATAAGGTATCTGGAGGATTACATGGTGTAGGTGCATCTGTAGTTAATGCTTTAAGTAAAAAGGTTGAAGTCACTGTTTATAAAGAAGGAAAAATTTATAATATTAAGTTTGCTAATGGTGGAAAAACAGTTCAACCTCTTACTGTGATTGGTGAGTGTAGTGAAGATAGAACTGGTACAACAGTAACTTTTACTCCAGATGAAGAAATTTTTAGAGAAACTACTGTTTTTGACTATGAAACATTAAGGAATAGAGTTCGTGAATTGGCCTTTTTGAATAAGGGGCTTAGAATTATTTTAATGGATGATAGAGATGGTAAAAAAGAAACTTTCATTTATGAGGGTGGTATTAAAGAGTTTGTTGATTGGATAAATGCTAAAAGAACACCTATTCATAATGATGTAGTTTATGTAGAAGGTATGGAAAATGATATTTCTATAGAAGTAGCTTTACAATATAATGATGGATATAATCCTACTGTTTATTCATTTGTTAATAATATTATTACTCCTGAAGGTGGAACTCATGAAGATGGTGTTAAAAATGCTTTAACTAGGATTATTAATAATTATGCTAGGAACAATAAAATGCTTAAGGATAATGATGATCCTTTAAATGGTGATGATGTTAGAGAAGGAATTGCTATGGTAATATCCGCTAAAGTTCCTGAACCTCAATTTGAAGGTCAAACAAAAACTAAACTTGGAAATAGTGAAGTTAGAAAAGTTGCTGCTAGTATTTTTGGTAAAGAATTTGAAAGATTTTTAATGGAACATCCTAATGATGCAAAGATAATTGTTGAAAAGTCTATGACTGCTGCTAGGGCTAGAGTTGCTGCGAAAAGGGCAAGAGAACTTACTAGAAGAAAAGGTGGTCTTGAGATTACTAATTATTGGGGAAAACTAACTGATTGTTCTTCTAAAGATGCTACTATATCAGAAATGTTTATAGTTGAGGGTGATTCTGCAGCAGGAAGTGCTGTTAGTGGTAGAGATCCTATTACTCAAGCAATATTGCCTATTAGAGGAAAAATTTTGAATGTTGAAAAGGCTAGATTAGATAGGATTCTTGCTAATGAAGAAATTAGAACTATGATTACAGCTTTGGGTACTGGTATTGGTGATGAATTTGATATTTCTAAATTAAGATATTATAAAATAATTATTATGACTGATGCCGATGTTGATGGTGCTCATATTAGAACATTGCTTTTAACGCTATTTTATAGGTATTTTAAGCCACTTGTTGAAAACGGACATATATATGCTGCCCAACCTCCTTTATATGCTGTTAAACATGGTAAAATGGTTAAATATGTTTTAAACGATGATGAACTTTCAGAATATGTTTCTACTTTGCCTGAAACGACTAAGTATGAAGTAGGTCGTATGAAAGGTTTAGGTGAAATGGACCCTGAAGAGTTAAGAGAGACAACTATGGGTATTGATAGAAGAATTTTGAAGCAAATTACTATGGATGATGCTATAGCTGCTGATGAAACTTTCCAATTACTTATGGGTGAAGAAGTAGAGCCTAGAAGAAAATTTATTGAAGATAATGCTTTACTTGTTGATAATTTGGATATATAGGAGGTTTATATGGAGAAAAATAAGAATGATTTAGACATTGAAATAGAGAATATGGGTGAAGATAATAGTACAGAGAAGGATAGAAAAGTTGCAGTTAATATTGTTGGTGAAATGCGTCAATCTTTTCTAGAATATTCTATGAGTGTTATTGTTGCTCGTGCGTTACCTGATGTTAGAGATGGTCTTAAACCTGTTCATAGAAGGATTTTATATACTTTATATGAAGAAGGTATGACACCTGATAAAAAATATCAAAAAAGTGCTAATGCTGTTGGAGCAGTTATGGGTCATTATCATCCACATGGTGATTCTGCTATATATGATTCAATGGTTCGTATGGCACAAGATTTTACTTATCGTCATTGTTTAGTTGATGGTCATGGTAATTTTGGTTCTATAGATGGTTTTGGTGCTGCAGCTTCTCGTTATACTGAGGCTAGACTTGCTAAGATATCTATGGAATTATTGAGAGATATAAAGAAAGATACTGTTGATTTTGATGCTAACTATGATAATCAGAGAAAGGAACCATCTGTTTTACCTAGTAGATTTCCTAATATATTAGTTAATGGTAATATGGGAATTGCTGTTGGTATGGCCACTAATATACCACCACATAATTTAGGAGAGGTTATTGATGGTTGTGTTGCTTATATTGATAATAATGATATTTCTGTTACTGAGTTAATGCAGTATATTAAGGGACCTGATTTTCCAACGGCTGGTGTTATTTTAGGTAATAGTGGTATTAAGAAGGCTTATGAAACAGGTCGTGGAACTATTACTATTAGAGGTATGGCAAAAATAGAGGAACATCATGGTAAGGATAGAATAATTATTACTGAAATACCTTATCAAGTTAATAAAAAAGCATTAATTACTAGAATTGGTGAATTGGTAAGAGATAAGGTTATTGATGGTATTTCTAATTTAAATGATGAATCTGCTTTAGAGGGAATAAAAATTGTTATTGATGTTAAGAAAGAAGCTAATGCTAATGTTGTATTAAATAATTTGTATAAGCATACGCAATTGCAGACTACTTATGGTATTAATTTCTTAATGCTTGTAGATGGTACTCCTCGTACTATGAGTTTGAGGAAGATATTAGAAAAATATGTTGAACATCAAAGAAATGTTATTTATCGTAGGTGTCAATTTGATTTGAAACAGTATAAAGATAGATTACATATTTTAGATGGATTGAAAATTGCTTTGGATAATATTGATAGAGTAATTCAAATAATTAGGGAATCTGCAGACGATGATGTTGCTAAAAAAGGTTTAATAGATGAATTTGGTCTTAGTGAAGTTCAGGCTCAGGCTATATTGGAAATGAGATTGAAGAGATTAACTGGCTTAGAAAAATCTAAGATTGAGGATGAAATCGCTGAGCTTGAGAAATTAGTAAAAGAGTTAGAAGAAATTTTAGGTAGTGAAGAAAAGATTTACGGAATAATTAAAAAGGAAATGCTTGAAATTAAAGATAAATATGCAGATCCTAGAAGAACTCATATTGATATGACTGCGGTAGATTATATTGAGGATGAATCTTTAATTCCTGTGGAAAATGTTGTTTTGACTTTAACTAATAAAGGATATATTAAGAGAGTTCCTAGTGATACTTATAGAATTCAAAATCGTGGTGGTGTTGGAATTAAAGGTATGTCTACTAATGAGGAAGATTTTGTGGAGCATTTAATAAATGCTAAGAGTCATGATTATATTTTATTCTTTACTAGTAAGGGAAGAGTATTTAGGATAAAGGGATATGAGATTCCAGAATATGCTAGACAATCAAAAGGGTTACCAATAGTTAACTTACTTAAATTAGATAAAGATGAGAAAGTTACTTCTCTGTTGAAAACTTCAAATGATGATGAATTTAAGTACTTAGTATTTGCTACAAAACAAGGATTAATAAAGAGAACAGAGATTACTGAGTTTGATAGTATTAGAAATAATGGTAAAAAAGCTTTAACTTTAAAAGAAGAAGATGAGTTGATATCTGTTAAAAAGACTGTTGGTAATAATGAAATACTTATGGCTTCATCAAATGGCAGAATGGTTAGATTTAATGAGGATACTATTAGAGTTATGGGTAGAGGTGCTAGTGGTGTTAGAGGTATTAATTTAAGTGATGGAAGTTCTTTAGTTGGTATGGAAGTTGTTGAAGAGGGACAAGATGTTTTAGTAGTAACTGAGAATGGTTATGGTAAAAAGACACCTGTAGCTGAATATAGAATTACTAATCGTGGTGGAAAAGGTGTAAAAACTATAAATATTACAGAGAAGAATGGTTCAATAGTTTCATTTAAAACTGTTGATAATGATAAAGATTTGATGATTATTACTAATGAGGGTGTAATTATTCGTTTAGATGTTAATCAAATATCTACTATGAGTAGAGTTACTCAGGGAGTTAGGTTAATAAATCTTAGAGAAAATCAAATTGTAAGTTCTACTGCCATTATTGATAAGGAAGAAAATGAAGATGAGGAGTTAAAAAAAATTGGTGATAATGAACCAGAGGTTGATATAATAGAAGAGACTAATGAATAGTCTTTTTTATTTTTTTTAATTTTCTGTGGAAAACTTTTTTTCAAGCAAAAGATAAATAAATTCAATTTTAATTAGTTATTATTTTTGTTGATAACTAATTTTTATTTTTAAAAATTTGTTTGGGAAATAATTTGATTTTTTAAAATCAGTGTCGGGAAATAATCGAAATTTAAAAAATTAGCTTGGGAAATAATCAAAAATTTAAAATTACTATTTCCCAGGAAATAAAGCATTGTGAAAAATCTGTTGATAATTAGTATTTAAGATTAATTATTTTAATTTAAGTTATAT
>CAVJSY010000013.1:0-2737 GCA_963652285.1 Oribacterium sp. | reverse complement strand
AAGTATATGGATTATGATAAAGAAGTAGAAAAAAATACTAAGAGGAATGAAAAATATTTAATTGAGTTTGAGGATTGGTTAATTAATAAAGGATTAAAAGAAGGTACTATAGGTAATCATTTAGGTAATGTAGATTTGTTTATTAATTATTATTTAAATTATTATGATATTATTAAGGCTGAGGATGGTCTTAATAAGATATCTGATTTTTTAGATGATTGGTTTATAAGAAAGTGTTCTTGGTCATCTAAAAGTACTTTGAAGGGATGTGTTACTAGTCTTAAGAAATTTTATTGTTATATGTGTGAGAATAAGTATGTTGATGTTAATATTTATAATAAAACATTTTCATATATTAAAAATAATATGGATATATTTTTGAAGAATATTGATAAATATTATAAGCATATTGAATTTGATAATTATTATGATTAGAAAGAAGTGATTTTAATGAATGAATTATTAGTATTTAAAGTTGGGATAGAAGGGTTAGAAGATAAGATATGGAGAGAGATAGAAATTCCTGGTAGAAGAACTGTTGCTGATTTAGCTTATACAATTCTTGCTACTTTTGATTCACTTGCTTATCATTTATATAATATTAAATATAAAGATTATGTTTTTGATTGTTGGGTTAGTGTAGAAGATAATCCAATCTATGAAAGATAAACAAAGTATTTTAGTTCTTGCTTTGTTAGATATTTCTAAAAATAAAAAGGATTTCATTGGTAGAAATAAATAATTATAATTATTAATCTATTTATATTATGTTTCTATTATTTATTATTTTCATATAATATTTTAGGTGATATATGATGAATAATAGTGATGATAGAGTAGTTAGAGGTGTAGTGATTGATCCTGGTCATGGTGGTGAGGATAGCGGCGCGATAGGGAATAATCAATATGAGAAGGATTATACTTTAAAGATAAGTAGGTATATGTATGATAGATTAAAGGAGTTAGGAATTCCTGTATCTATTACTAGAGATAGTGATGTTACTTTAAATCCGAAGGATAGGGTTTCTAAGATATTATCTTTTTATGGTGATGATTCTAATGTTATAGTTATTTCTAATCACTTGAACTCCGGAGGTGCGAATGGTAAGAATGTAGGCAAAGTAAGTAGTGTCTTGTTTTGCTAAAAATAATATATAAAAAAATGAAAAATGTGTAAAACACTATAAAAAATGTCGGAATTTTGTGTAAAAACAAGTTGAAACATTCGGAATTTTGTGATAAAATTGATACAGAGGTGAGACAAAATGGCTAGATTGCAAAGAAAAATTGATAAATACTTAGTTGAATGGAAAAATAAAAAAGATAAGATGCCCCTTATTGTAAGGGGAGCAAGACAAATTGGAAAAACAGATGCTATTGAAAATTTTGCTAAGAACAATTATAAATACATCGTTGAAATTAACTTTGTTTTGCAAAAAGAATATAAAACAATTTTTGACAATGGTTTTGAAGTAGATACTATATTGAGTAATATATCAATTATTAATAACAATTTTAAGTTTGTTCCAGGTGAAACATTAATATTTTTTGATGAAATTCAAGATTGTATTAATGCAGCGACTTCTTTAAAATCATTTAATATTGATAAAAGGTTTGATGTTATATGTTCTGGTTCAATGATGGGAATTAATTATAAAGAAATTGAATCTAATAGTGTTGGAAACAAAGAAGACTATATAATGTATTCTATGGATTTTGAAGAATTTTTATGGGCTAAAGGATATAAAGCAGAACAGATTGAAGACTTATATACCTGTATGAAAGAGTGTAAACCATTAACTACAACACAATATGATATTATGATGCTTCATTTTAGAGATTATATGATATTAGGTGGAATGCCTGCGATTGTTGCAAAATATATTGAAAATAAAAATTTTAGTGGTATACTTTCAATGCAAAAACAGATATTAAAAGATTACGAGGAAGATATTTCTAAATATGCAGAAGGATTTGATAAAGCAAGAATTTTAAATGCATATAGAAAAATACCAGCGTTTTTGGGTAATGAAAATAAAAAATTCCAAGTATCTAAAATAGCAGAAGGTGCTAGAAATAGAGAGTATGCTGGAGTAGCAGATTGGTTAAGTGATGCAGGGATAATAAATATATCATATTGTATGGAAGAATGTGCTTTACCATTAGGTGGAAATTATAATCCAGATAATTATAGATTATATTTTTCCGATACTAGTCTTTTAATTGCTTCATTAGATGATGAGGTTCAAGATGATTTAAGAAAGAATCAAAATTTTAATACTTATAAGGGTGCAATATATGAAAATGTTGTTGGGGATATGTTAGTAAAAGAAGGATATAAGTTGTATTTTTATAAAAATAATAAGGGAACAATTGAAATGGACTTTTTTATAAGAGATGCTAACTCACTTATTCCGGTTGAAGTAAAAGCAAATGATAATTCAACTCCATCACTTAATAATTTAATAAATAGTGATCAATATAAAGATATAAAATATGGCATAAAATTGTGTAATAAAAATATTGGATTTAATGGTAAATTTTATACATTTCCATATTTTATGACGTTTTTCTTAAAAAGATTTTTAAAAGAAAAGAGTAATTAAAAAGAAAGAAGTAGGTGAAGTAAATGAATAATAAATTTAATAATATGTTACAAGAGTTTTTAAAAAATAATAATGTTAAAGATATTGATGAGGCAAATGAAAAGTTGCAAGAATTTATAAAAATGTATAAT
>CAVJSY010000012.1:0-2014 GCA_963652285.1 Oribacterium sp. | reverse complement strand
TTCTTTTTTTACATATTTTTCTTACTATCTACAAAATTTATTCTATTTTACTGATGCACTTTACTTTTTATATACACTATGTATTGTTTAAATTTTATTATGGTATATAATATGATTAATAAATTAAATATAGCAAAGATTTGATATAAAAACTTCATTTATCTTAATTTATTACTTTGTTATATTTTATATTCAGATATTTGTCTTTTAACAATTTCTAAGATCCTGTACTACTATAATGTTTAAGTCCTATTTTAAACGCTAGGAAGCAAGGAATTAAATATACTATTGTTAATAATGGTGATAATAAATATAGTATATTGTCTGTTCTTCCTAATAAATAGAGTAAAGGATAATAATTAACTGAGGCATAAGGTATTATGAAACTAAAAATAAAAATGAATCCTTTTTTAAATATACCTATTGGATACTGTGCCATATTCTTTCCGCCATCAGTTAAAACATTTTTAACTTCTAATCCATTTACTGTAATAAAACAATATGATGCCATTAGTAAAAATAAACCAAAAAATAATATTATTGATGAAATAAACATTAAAATTATTATTAAACCATTTGTAAAGTTAAAGGCAATATTTAATTTGTTTATAGCAATTATAAATATTATTATTGCTTGAATTAATCTGGATAATTTAATAAAATCCATTTCAGAACACATAACTTGAAATAATACACTTCTTGGTCTTAATAGCAATCTGTCTAAGGAACCATCAATAATAAATTTTTCAAATTTATCTATACCTTTAAAGAATACTTCATTAAAGGCAAAACCAAAATGAATGATAGAAAAGCATAATAATACTTCATATAAAGAAAATCCTTTAATATTATTAAATTTTTGAAATAAAGCAATGGTAGCAAAATAATATGTAAAAAATACTCCAAACTGACTTATAAAAGTTAAGATGAATGATAGTCTATATTCTAGTTGTGATTTTAATTGTAATTTCATACTTTCTATGTAAACTTTAACCACCTTGAATCACCGCCTTTTTAAGGGCATATTTAGAAATAATATGTCCTACAAATATTGTTATAATTATCCATATAAGTGATGATAATAACATATTATATCCTTCATTAATTGATATACTACCTGAATAAATTCTAAATGGAAAGTCTGTAATAAATCTAAATGGTAGAATATATGCTATTTTTTGTAACCATAATGGAAAGAACGGTATTGGGACGATAGCTCCCATAAATAGCTCTGCTATGACTGAGTATATTGTCATTGTTCCTTTTTCATCTAATGTAAACATGATAAGAATATGTATGCATAGATTTAATGATGTAGTAAGAAAAAGTGCTAAAAACAAAGCAACTATAAATATAATAAAACTTTCTATTGAGATAGGAGCAGATAAATGAAATGGATATGGCAAAATAATTCCAAGAATAATTATGGGGCTAAATCTAAGTAAGGTGGCAACTAATTTTTTGGCTAGCATTTTTATATACCACTTAAAATAAAAATCTTGTGGTCTAATTAATTCATAGGCTAGATTACCATTTTTAATTATTTTAAGTAATTCATTGTCTTTTTCATATGGATAAATTAAGGCAAAAAATGCTTGACTTAACCATAAATAAGAAACTAATTCTTGGTAATTCATTGGAAGATTTTCTCCTCCACTTTCATAAAATGCTAAATAGATCATAATAGATATAAGTGCAAAAAATACTTGAGTAGTTATACCTGCAATAGCGTCCATTCTATACTGTAAGTTAGTAATTAATCTGATTCTAAAATAACTTATATATGATTTCATAGTTTATAATCCTCATATAATTTTAGTATAACATCATCAATATTTTCATTTTCTATTTCTATATCATCTATATTATATTTTTTAGTTAAATTATTTAAAAAGTTGGAAACACTTATAATATTGGAATCTATAACAAAATTATAACTATCTTCTGATTTATTTTTTTAAATCACTATTTGCACAGTGTGCCTAATTGGTGTATAATAATTTTACACAATTAA
>CAVJSY010000011.1:13891-20864 GCA_963652285.1 Oribacterium sp. | reverse complement strand
AAGTATAATATTTCTGTAGAGTGGGTAAGAAAGTCAGAAAGAAAGGCTTTAAATAAGATTAGATTATCAAAATATATTACTAGTTTAATGGAATATTATGATATTGAAGATGTTAAATTTGGTAATTTAATGTATAAAGTTATTGATACTGATAAAGATTTAGATAAAGTAAATTCTATATATGAATACTTTGATAATTATACTAAAGATGAAATAGATTATGCAATAAGTAATCTTAATGCAAGAGGAAGAAAGGTATTAGCAATAATATATGGTAATGATTATATGAGTTTACAAGAAGATATTGATATAAAATTTTATAAAAGTTTCTATCATACTATAGTACCTCAAATGAAGAAAATATTAAAAGATTTAAGAGGTAAAAGTAAGGTTAAAAAGATAGGTTAAAGTATAAAATTATGATTCTTTATTTTTGTTAACAATTTTAAACAATTGTTTTTTTTCTTATATTATTATTTTTAAAGATTTTTCATTTTTTTGTTGATTATTTGATTTTAATTTGTTATACTTTAAGTATAATTTATAGGATAATGAGGTGGTTGTATGAAGAAAAGAATTAAACTTAAATATAAGAAGAATAACTTTATTTTTAGTATTGGTTCTAAGGGATTTACTTTAATTGAATTGATTGCAACGATTGCTATAATTTCAATAATATCTACAATTACTATTTTTAGCATTTCGTCTCTTATAAGTAGTAGTAAAGAAAAATCTTTACAAACTACTTATAGTAGTTTAAAAGAAACGGGAGTAGCTTTATCTAAGGAGTTATCGACTGAATATTGGAATATTGATAAGTTAGATGATGATAATTATATTTATACATCTTGTATATCTGTTAAAGATATGAAAAATAATGGATATTATAAAAATGATGACTTTAAGAATGTTGATAATATTAATGATGATACTTTTGTTGTTGTAAAAAAAGATTATGATAGTAAGACTATTATATCTAGTGAGGTGGATTTTGATGAGTATTGTTCTAAAAGTTTTAATACTGCTAATTTAAAAGTAAAAAGTTATACTCATAGTACTATATCAGTAAGTGCTGATTGTGGTAGTGGAGAATATAAATATTCTTATTATGTAGGAGATAAGTATGTTGGCGATGACTCTAAAAATTATACTTATACTGGATTAAATGAGGATACTAGTTATAAATTAAGGGTAACTTGTTCTAAGGAAGGTGATAGTGTTTCTAAAACTGGAAATGTGGAGCAAACTACAGGTATAAGGAATAATATTATATTTACTGATACTTGTACTTCTAATCCTATTGATATTATTATTAAATTTAATAAGGGAGATAACTTTTTCTTTAAATTAACTTCTTCTGGTAGTATTGATAGTAAATATAACGCTATAGAATGTTATGAGTTAGATGCTAATAGTTGCTCTAGTGATGTTAGTACTTATGTAAAAGCAAATACTTGGTATAAGGTTGATAGTAAGAATATTGTGGTTAGTATAAATAATAATGGTTCTATATATGCTTATTCTGGTAGCGATGGAGATATTAAATATTCTTCTTCATTAACTAATACTGTTACTATGATAGATAAGAGTATTCCTAATATACCTAATTTAATAGTTAGTGATAATATAACAAGTGGAAATTGGCACAATAAAGATTTTACTATTACATTATCTGGTGGAGAGAGTAATAGTGTTAACTCTAAATGTAAGGGAGTTACTTATCAGATTAGTTCTGATAATAGTAATTTTACTAATATATCTGGTACTAGTAAAGTGTTTAATACCGAAGAAGATAAGACATATTATTTTAGAAGTAAGGGTAAAAATGGTAATTATAGCAAGTCTGTTAGTTATAATTCTAAGAATGATCAACATGGACCTAGTTGTAGTTTTTCTAGTATTAGTAATATTGAAAAGACTCATACAACCTCCGTTACTTTAAATTGTACTGATAAATTAAGCGGTGTAGTTAGCAAAAAATTATCATCTAATAATTTTGAGTTAAAAAATGTTTCGATTACTAGTATATCTAACCCAATTAGTATTACTAATGGTTATAAATATACAATTGGAATAAAAGCAACTAGTATTGGTAAGGATTCTTATATTAGCCTTAACCCTGGTTCTATATTAGATAATGCTGGAAATGGTAATCTTGTTAGTAAAAGTAATACTTTTCAAGTTTTACCTAATACTTATACAATTAAGTTTAATAATAATGGTGGAAGTGCTACTATGTCTGATATGACAATGACTTATGGTACTGCGAGTAATTTAACAAGTAATTCTTTTAAAAAGCAATATACTGTTACTTACAATTATGGTGGAGCTACTGGTGGCAATAGTAAAGGTACCGCTATATCTAGTTATAAATTTGTTGGTTGGACTATGGGTGGACCTAATTTATATTCTAAACTTAATCTTGATAATAATAGCTTTTCTATTGATGATAATGGTATGCTTTATATTAATAAAAACAATACTACTACTAGTACTCAATATGTTAATTTCTTTTTTAAAACGAGAAATGATATTGTATCTGGTAATGATTATACTGAGATAGCTGTTATAAAATCATTAACTTATTCAGGAAATATGAATTATTATGTAGGAGATACTCCTAATGCTTCTGGTACTATTACACAGGTGTCTGCTGGTGTTAAGTCTGTTAGTGATTTAATTGTTGGTAATAATTATTTTTCTCTAACAGGAACTTCTATTACCAATCCTATTTATCTATCTAGAGGATTTATAGGTATACCTGCAGGTGCTAGTTTGAATATTAAATTTAGACCAGTTTTAATTGCTTCTAAGTATAATAATATTGATATGTATTATTACGATAAAGGTTCTGTCAATATTTCAACTCCTGTAGATAAAAATACGGTAACGTTATATGCAGATTGGAATGAGATGCCAGTAACATTACCAACTCCTACAAAAACTGGATATACCTTTAAAGGATGGTATACATCTGCTAGTGGAGGTACTAAAGTGGGAGATGGTGGTTCTTCTTATATACCTACTTCAAATATAACTTTATATGCTAGATGGGATGCAAATTATTATTCTTTTGATTTAAATGGTTATTTGGATGGTGGCTCTTCTGGCAACATAAGTGGATATGGGACAGCAGATGTTTATATAAATGGTAGTTTAGTGTGTGATGATTGTTCTGATTATTATCAACAACATCCTTATGGAAGTAGTTATGAAATAAAAGATATAAAATCTACAACTGGTCACACATATAATGGAGTGTATTCTGGAAATTTAAGTGGTACTATAACCGGTAATACTGCAACAAGTTTGAAGTTTTCAACTAACACATATACTTTAACGTACGACAATAAAGGAGGAGATGGATGTAGTAATAAGAGTATAAAATATGGTAACGAAATAGGTGATTTATGCACACCTACAAGAGATGGATATACATTTTTAGGCTGGACTACGGTTGATGGGAATGTTAAATATAAGATTTCTTCTGAAACTAAAGTCTCTGGAGATATTAAAGTTTATGCTATATGGGTAACAAATTCAATTAATAGTTATAGATGTGATACAACAGGAAAATTTTATTTTATTACTTATTGTTATATGAATAATTCAACTGCGTATTGTCATTATACTGAAGAAAATGGTTTTAGAAAGGAAGGGGATATTGCTAGGAGTGAATTAAGGGACTCACATGATAATAAAAGTTGTACGCCTTCTTATACTTCTGCTACTATTAATAACGGCTGGTGGGTATTTAGACAACCTGGATATATAGTTGATTATGATCGATGTGGTGGAAGAGTTTGGTCTTTTCATAGTGGCTCTTGTTATACAGGTGTTGTATCGGAAGTAGTTGTTGCTACTGCTTCTAATTATGCGCCAGTTTTGTTAAGGACTGATTTAGAAGGTCATGTAATGGGGGAAAAGACTATTAATGGTAAAGATTTTTATTTAATATTTATTTTGGATAAATATATTAATAAAACAGGCCATTATGGCTGTGCTTATTATGGAATGAGTACTTGTAATGATTTGGAGACAATTAATTATAATGATAATACTTATTATGGTGTATGGATTTCTGTTATTTGTGAGACAGATGATGGTAAAACGTGTCCTGCTGACAAGATTTCAATTAAATTCCAAGAATAAGGAGTGATTAAAATTGGATATTAAAAGAAAAATATTAACTATTGTTTTGATTATTTTAATTGTTTTGCTAATATTGTTATTGTGTTTTAAATTTATTTATAATAATAATGTAGAAAATAAAACTGAAAATTTGGAAATACTTTTAACAAAAGAAGGTTATAAATTGACTGGTTCTTCAAAAAAAGGTGAAGAAGGAGACTATCAAGTAGATCATTATTATAATGAAGATGAATTTGTAACTTTTTTAATTATTTATACTGAAAATTATGATGTCGCTAAAAATAAAGTTAAAATTTTACAAGAAGATTATATTAGCACTGGATATGGTGTTGAGGAAGAAAAAAATGATAATTACACTAAATTATCTATTTATGGTGAGAATGGTTATTTTAAAATATCTTTAGCAATAGATAATTATGAATTTGAAATATTTACTCCTAAGTACCAAGACAAGGTGGAAGATATAGCTAATAAGATTATTGATTATTATTCTAAATAATTAATTTTGTTTTTAGAATTTAATTAAGAGGATATATTGTGATATCTTCTTTTTTAGTATATTGTAATTAATAGTTATGTATTGTAAATAAATGTAAATATTTAAAAAAATGTAGAAAATTATCAAATATTTTGTTATAATGTAGATAGTTAAAAGTAGGTGGTAAGATTGAAAAAGAAAATAATGTTTTTCTTAACTGTAATTTTTATGTTTAATATAGAAGTACAAGCTTTAACAGGAACTGTATATTGTCCTGATGACGATCAGCCTTTAACTATAAGAGAGGCAGGTTCTCCTAATGCATCCGGAATTGGAAGTGCTCCTTGTGGCGCTAAAATGGAAATATTAGAACAAAATGCTGCTACTTCTGTAAGTTCTAATGGTCCTATGACATGGCATAAAATAAAATATAATAATAAAACAGGATATGTAGCTGCTAGATATGTAACTTTAGATTCTAGTTCTTATGAAAAAGGAAAAGTAATTTGTATTGAAAATAATGATCCTTTAGGTATATGGAATAATCCTGGTAGAGTTGGTGGCAAAGCTGCATCTGCAAACTGTGGTGATAGTATAAATGTTATAGATAAAAATGCTGGTACTAGTGATGGTTGTACTTGGTATAAAGTAGAATTTAATGGCTCTATTGGGTATTCTTGTGGTAGATATATTGATACTTCTAATAGTAGTAGTGGTAGTGGAACAAGTGGCGTTAATGTTGGTAAGTCTACTACTGGTGATAACATTTATAAGAAAGATAATTATACTACAAGGACTAGTGATGGCGTTGGTACTTGTTATGAGGATACTGGTGATGTTTCTTTAAAGTCTACTCCTGGAGGTAGTTCTAAAACTGGCACTCTTAGTTGTGGAGAAAAGGTTACAATTAATGAATCTAGTGAGGGATCTGGTAAGTGTGGGTATTATTATAATGTTACTACTGAAAAAGGGGTAACTGGATGGACTTGTGCATATTATGTTAATACTACTAAGTTATCATCTACTGCAGAAACATATTATAAAAATAATGGGGGAGTAGAAAATTATTATAATACATTGAGAAGTGCTGGATTTCCTGAAAGTTATTTATCTTATTTAGCAGAGATTCATGCTAGGCATGCTAATTGGAATTTTGTTGCAGAAAAGATTGATTTAGATTTTGGTGATGTTGTAGAAAATGAATCTTATAATGGTAGAAGTTTACTTCAAAAATCTAGTTTTAATGATAATTTTATTTCAATGGATTTAAATACTTATAATATTACAACCAATACTTTTTATGAATATCCTACAGAAAAGGGATGGTATAATGCTTCTAAAGAAGCTGTTGCATTTTATTTGGATCCAAGAAACTATTTGAATGAAAAATATATTTTTGCTTTTGAACTATTAAATTATAATTCTTCACATGATGCTACTATGGTTAATAAAATTGTTGGTAGTACTATTGATTGGTCTTCAGTTTATAGTGGATTTAACTCTAATATTAGTAATGATTTAGTTAATGCTTGTAAAGCAAATGATGTATCTGCTATGCATATTGCTTCTAGATTGAATCAAGAGATTAGAAATGTCTCTGTTGGTGATGCTAGATTAGGTGGTAGTTGGTCTAGTGATGGAGCTACATATTCTGGTTATTATAATTTCTTTAATATAGGAGTTTATGGTGATAATAAAATTGTTAATGGTATGATATATGCTAAAAATAATGGATGGAATAGTCCTTATAATTGTATATTAGGTGGTAGTAAGTTTATTAAAGGTCAATATATTGATGTTAATCAAGATACTATATATTATGAGAAGTTTGATGTATCTACTAATAATGGTAATTATACTCATCAATATCAACAAAATTTATCTGCTGTTGTTAGTGAGACTAATTCTATTTTTAATACATATGCGATTAGTGGGGATTATTTATCTCGTAGTTATACTTTTGTTATTCCCGTTTATAATAATATGTCTGATTATGCTGTTGACTCTCCTAGATTAGGTAATCCTAATAATTATTTAAGTGATTTAAAAGTAAATGGTAATACTATTAATGATTTTAATTATGATAAATATGAGTATGAATTAAATGTTCCTGCTGGAAGTAGTACTATTAATGTATCTGCTAGTACTTTTGTTAGTAGTGCATCAATTAGTGGTACTGGTACTGTAGAAATAAAATCAGATAATCAAGTAATTAATGTTGTTGTAACTGGTGAAAATTCTCGTATTAGAACTTACAAAATTACTATTAAGAGAGTATCTGCTAGTGAGGAGAATATTGAGGATATTAATATTATTATGGATCATAGTGGTGTAAAATATAAT
>CAVJSY010000011.1:0-13881 GCA_963652285.1 Oribacterium sp. | reverse complement strand
GTTATGTATATGGTATTGGATCTAATACAAGTGTTAATGGTTTTGTTAGTAATATAAGTAATTATAATATGTTTGCAAGTGCTACTATAAGAGATAAAAATGGTAATATAAAAAATGATATCTTTAAAACTGGTGATGTTGTTACTGTAAGTAATTCTAAAGATAGTAAGAATTATTCTGTAGTTATTTATGGAGATATAAATGGTGATGGTAGAATAGATAAAGATGATTGCTTAGCAATATTAAGACAAATAAATGGTTATGCTAATTATAGTGGAGCATATAAAACGGCTGCAGATGCTAATAAAGATGGAAAGATAAATAAAGATGATTGTTTAGCAATATTAAGACAATTAAACGGCTATACAAATCTTAATGGATAGTTGGAGGTATTATGAAAAAAAGAATAAATAAAATTTTAATGATATTTTTAAGCTTTGTTATAGGAGTTGGGAGTGTATCTGCATCTAGTGTGAGTATTAGTACTCCTTCTTCTGTAACGAAAGGCAATACTGCTAAGGTTACAGTTACAGTAAATGCTGGTAGTGGAATATATACTATTATTGGTAGTGTTTCTTGTAGTGGTGCTGGTGCTAGTGGAGGAATTGATTTGAGTTTTGATGATATGAATACATCATCTAGTTCTAAATCATATTCATTTAATATAAAACCTACTTCTAGTGGTACAGTTACTTGTTCTTCATCTGGTGTTAGAATTAGGGAACTTGCTAAAGAATCTGAATATAGTTTGGATAACGCATCAGCAACAATAAAAGTAGTAGAACCTGCAAAGGTTACTCCAAAAGAATATTCATCTGATAATTATTTAAAAGAATTAGGAGTAGAGGAATATGAATTAAGTCCTAAATTTGATAAAGATACTTTAGAATATTCATTAAAAGTTGATGAGAGTGTTGAAAAAATTAAAATAAATGCAATTGCTAATGATAGTAAAGCCTCTGTATCAGGTACTGGAGAAGTTTCTTTGACATCTGGTGAGAATAAAATAGAAATTAAAGTAACTGCAGAAAATGGTAATGAGAAAGTATATAAATTAAATATTACAGTAGAAGATCAAAATCCTATTAAAGTTACTATTGATAAAGCTAATTATACTATTGTTAAGAAAAATCACGATGAAACTATTAAACCAGAAAATTTTGAGGAAACTACTATTAAAATAGATGATCAGGATGTTATTGCTTATGTTAATAAGAAAAGTAATCTTACATTGGTAGTATTAAAAAATAATCAAGGTAAAATAGGCTTATATGTGTATGACGCTAAAAAGAAAAGTTATACTCTTTATAAAGTATTAAAAGTAGGAAGTCTTACTTTATACGTTCAAAATATGGATAAAAATGATATACCCAAAGGATATTCTAAGTATTCATTTAAGGTAAATGATGTTAGTTATACAAGTTATAGATTATCACAAAGTAGTAAGTTTGATTTAATATATGGTATGAATGTTGAGAATGGAGAAAAATCATTATATATATATGATGAAAAAGAAGGTACACTTCAAAGATATGATGAAGATATGCTAAAAGATTTAACTAGTAAATATAAAAGTGAACAAAAATATTTATATATAGCGGTTAGTGGCTTAATTGCTTTGAGTTTAGTTTTAATTGTAGTATTAATTGTATCTAATAAGAAAAAGAAGAGAAAAAATAAAGTAAAAATATAAGAAAATCTTTTCTTTTTCTTTTTTTTAGTGTATAATTAATTTGTATTATTTTAGGAGAGTTGATATGCGTGAGGAAGATATATACTAGTATTGATATTGGAACTTACTCCATTAAATTTGTTGTTGGTGAATATTTTAATGATAAAATCAATATTTTAGCAGCACATACTGTTCCTTCAAAAGGACTGAAGAAAGGTTTGATTGTAGAACCTAATATTTTAGTAGATGCAATTCGTGATGGTATGAAAGAAATTAATGGTATGCTTGGTATTGAAATAAAAAAAGTTATAGTTAATGTTCCTAGTTATAATTCAAAATTCTTGCTAGTAGATGGTGAGGTTGATATAAAAAATGAACATGGGTTTGTTACTAGTGATGATGTCAATCGTGTTATAAAAACTTCCGTATATAATAAATTAGATCCTGATTATGAACTTGTTACAGTTCTACCAATTGAGTATTCTATAGACGATAGTGAAGGAATTAGTAAACCGGTAGGTAAAAGTGGACAAAAACTAGAAATAAAGGGTATAATGGTATCAACGCCTAAGAAGAATATTTATTCTGTCCTATCAGTTATTGAAGGGGCAGGATTAGAAGTAGTCGATATTACTTTTTCTGGTATTGGAGATTATTATGAGGTTAGAAATTCTAATTTAGATAAAAAAATAGGAGTTGTGATTAATATAGGTCATGAAACTACTGATGTGAGTGTATTTAATAGAGGTAAACTTATTGCTAATGATGTTTTACAAGTTGGTGGTATAAATATTGAAAAAGATTTGGCCTATGTATTTGGCGTTAGTATTTTTGATGGTAGAACATTGAAGGAAAAATTTGCTAGTAGTCATAAAAGGTTTTGCCAATTAAATGAAATTTATGAGGTTAAAAATACAATCGGGGAAACAGTAAAACTTAATCAATTAGAAGTTTCTGAGGTTGCTATGAGTAGACTTGTAGAAATTATGAATATGGTAAAAAAAGATATTAGAACTTTAACCAATCAAGATATTGGTTATATAGTTTTGACTGGAGGAGTAACAGAATTTAAATCTTTTAAAAATTTAGCCTATGAAATATTTGGAAAAGATGTTATAATATATAATGTTACTACTTTAGGAGTTCGTGATAATAAATATTGTACTGCTTTAGGAATGATCAAGTACTTTATTGATAAAATGGAAAGCAGGGGTAGAGAATATTCTATGGTTAGCGTTGAAGATGAGACTTCATTGGTAACTCCTAATAATAAATTAAAGAAAGATAATGCAATTATAAATAAAATTTTTGGTGGTTTTATAGCAGGTAAGGAGGAAAAATAGTATTATGGATAATATGTTAGGATTAGAAATGGATCAATTAGCTAAAATAAAGGTTATAGGTATTGGTGGCGGCGGTGGTAATGCCGTTAATAGAATGGTAGAGTCTGGTTTAAAAGGTGTAGACTTTATTGTTGCTAATACTGATGTTCAAGCATTAAATAAATCTTTAGCACCTATTAAATTACAAATTGGTAGTGAACTTACTGATGGTTTAGGTGCTGGGGCAAATCCTGAAGTTGGAAGAGAGGCTGCACTAGAAAGTAAGGCTGCTATTGAGGATGCTTTAAAAGGTGCTGATATGGTATTTGTTACTTGTGGAATGGGTGGTGGTACTGGAACAGGTGCTGCTCCAGTAGTTGCTGAAATTGCTCAAGACTTAGGTGCTTTAACAGTTGGTATTGTTACTAAACCTTTTAGTTTTGAAGGTAAAAAGAGAATGGAACAGGCTGTTAATGGGCTTGATGAGTTGAAAAAACATGTTGATACTTTAATTGTTATACCTAATGATAGATTAAGAGAACTTATTGATAAGAGTACTCCAATGCTTGCAGCATTTAGAGAAGTTGATAATGTTTTACATAGAGGTGTTCAATCTATTTCTGACTTGATTGCAGTAGCAGGTCTTGTAAACCTAGATTTTGCTGATGTTAAAACTGTTATGAAGGATAGAGGTAATGCTTTGATTGGTATTGGTGTTGGTTCTGGAGAGGATAGAGCAGTTGAGGCTGCTAAGCAAGCGGTATCTAGTCCATTACTTGAGACTTCTATTGATGGTGCTACAGATGCTATTATTAATGTAACTGGTGGTTCTTCACTTACTTTATTTGAAGTAGAAGAAGCTGCTGAAGTTATTCGTAGTGCTGCTAATACTGATATTAATACTATTTTTGGTGCAGTTATTAATGAGAATTTAAATGATGAAGTTATTGTAACTGTTATTGCTACTGGTTTTGAAAAACCTAGTGAACCTTTATACCATAGTTTTAGTTCTACTAAGAGAGAAGAACTATATAAAAATAATATGGATGAAGATGATATGAGTGATTTTGATGTTCCTCCTTTTTTAAGGGATAGAGATGAATATTAACAAAGAGTAGACGTTGGTCTACTCTTTTTAAAATAAATGTCTAAAAAAATTATGTATATAATGTGTCAACTTGCTTGAAATTTAGAAAAATATGTAATATAGTATTTATATAGTAAGAGGGAGTGTGAGATTATGATTTATCCATCAATTGATAAGATATTAAATATTGTTGACTGTAAGTATGCGTTAGTATATATAGTTTCTACTAGAAGTAAACAAATGACAAAAACTAAATTTTATCAAATGAAAGAAAATGAATATAAATCTTCTAAGAATATAGGAAGAGCATTAGAAGAAGTTTATGCTGGACTAATTCACGTTCATAAAATTTAATAGTAATATATTGGCGGAGTTGGGGGATATGGATAATAAACTGGTCTTGGATTATTATAGAATGCTGGCGCTAAGAGTCCACCTGTTATTCCACCAAGAACAAAAGGCGCTAAAAATCCTCCACCAACGAATCTATTTCCTGGCATCATTTGTCTTCTATAAAAATTATAGTTAGGATTATTGTACATTTTTATTTCTCCTTTCAAAGTATTATATAAAAAAAATGAAAAAAGTTTAATAAAGTATTTTAATTTTTTGGCTTTTTTGATATAATATTTTAAGAGTAGGTGGTAATATATGAAAAAGAAAATATTACTTGTCTTATTTTTAATGTTGTTAACAGGGTGTGTTAGGACGGATATAAATAATGGAGACTATAAAGAGTTGGTCTCTCAAGTAATTAATAATAAAACAAATGGTACTAATGAAGTTGCTAATGGATATAGATTCTATGTTCCTAAAGGTGTAAGACTTATAGAAAATGATTCTAATAATCAAATATTTATGAGTATGGGAACAAAGATATATATGTATGTTGATATTACTAGTTATTATTATAAGAACTCACTTAATTATAAAGATATTGAAGATAGTTATTATTCTTCTAAAGTTAGTTCGGGCGATAAAACTGGTTTTATAAAAATCACTAAAACTGATGATGATAAATTTTATGTTGAAATTGTATATAATTATGCTAAGGTGGAAGTATATACTAATCAATATAATTTAAATGATATTATTACTTTGTCATCTATTCTTTTGAATAATATTTCATATAATGATAATATTATAGAAAATTTATTAGATGATAATCATAATTCTGGTTCTGATATAACTTACAATATTGATAAACCGGAAGATGCTAGTAGCGATTTTACTCAATATTTGAATGAATATATTACTGAGGAAGAAGCAGATACTGGCAATGAAAAGTTACCTGATGAATAAAAATATGAGAAAGAGGTGCTAAATAGTGGGACTATTTGATAAGATAAAAGATTTGTTCACTGATGAAGAAGAAGTATATGAGGATGAAAAAGAAGAAACTGTAAAAATAAAAGAGATTAAAAAGGAAGAGACTCCTAATAAAAACTTAGTTAAAGAGACAACTAAAGTTGAAGTTAAAGAACCAGAAGAATCAAAATTACCTACATTTATGAGGGAAAAAATTGAAGAGGAAGAAAAGGAAAAAGAAAAGTTTAACTTAGGAAATGACACAGATGTAAAACCTGATTTTAATGTTTCTTCTAGGGTAAGTTCAAGAAGCAGTCATAATCTTTATACTGAGGATACTGTAGAAATTCCAAGAACTAATGAAAAATCTTTTAAGTTTCCTGTAGAGTTTGATGATAGTGATTTTGTTCCTTCTAGAACTAGAAAGGTTGCTTCTATTAATGATGAAAAGATGGTAAATACAGTTTTAGAAAAGCCTCCTGTTAGAAGAACAGAACCTGTGAAGAAAGACAAGAAGGTAGCAGATATTTATAAGGATAAGAAGCCTAAAGAAGAAGAACATAAATTTAAGGCTACACCTATAATTTCACCTATATATGGAGTATTAGATAAAAATTATTCTAAGGATCAAATAAAAGAAGTAGATGAGGCTAGTTATGAAATAAAAAGAAATTCTACTACTAAAAATGTTGATTTTGAAACAGTTAGGAAAAAAGCATATGGTAGTTTAGTTGATGATATAAAAGAGAATTTAATGTGTGAAAATTGTGAACTTTTAAAAGAAGCTAAAGAAGAACAAAGAAAGAAAAAGACAGAAGATAATTTAGTATATGATATGCTAAAGGAGGATGAAGTAAAAGAAGTAGAAGAAGAAAAGAAAGACATAACTTTTGGTGATGCTACTGAGAATTACTATGATTATGGTGTTCCATATGAAGCACCAAAAGTAAGTAAAAAGTATGATTATCTTGATGAAAAAGTAGAAAAGCCTGAAGTAAAGATTGTTTCTAGTGGAGAAGAAATTAAGGACAAGCCTCATAAGAAAGAAGTTCCACCAGTAAAAAGCAGTATTAATCTTTTGTCTACTCTAAAAAAGAGTATGGGTGAAGAGGTACAGCAAGAACAATCAAAGCAAGAAACAAAAAATGATAAATCTTCTAAAAAAGATTTAGAACTTACAGATGATTTATTTAATTTAATTGATTCAATGTATGATGAGAGGAATGATTAAAGATGATTGATGTTAATACTTTTTTGTTAATGATGTTATACATTTTAGGTTCTATTTTATTGGTAGTATTAATAGTATTAGGTATAAAGTTAATTATTACCATTAATAAAATTGATACAATGGTAGATGATATTAATGGTAAAGTTTCTAAATTAAATGGAGTTTTTCAGATAATTGATGTTACTACTGATAAATTAGCTTTAATAAGTGATAAAATAGTAGACGGTCTTAGCTTTATGGTAAGAAAGTTGTTTACTAGAAAAGATAATACTAAAGGAAAGGAAGAGGATATTGATGAGTAAGAAAAATGGTTTAGGAAAGTTAGTTGCTGGAATAGGTATTGGAGCAGGATTAGGAATGCTGTTTGCACCTAAAAAAGGTAGTGAATTAAGAGAGGATCTTAAAAAGAAAATTAATGAATTAACTGATAAAGTTAAAGAAATTGATGTAGAAGAGGTGAAAAAGGAATTCAATACTAAAGTAGATGAAATTAAAAATGATCTAGAAGATTTAGATAAAGAAAAAGCTTTAAAACTTGCTAAAGAAAAAGGTGCTCTTTTAAAAACTAAAACAGATGAGTTAGTAGAACTTGCTAAAGAAAAAGGAACTCCTGTATTAGAAGGAATTGCTGAGGATTTAAGACAAAAGGCAATTGAAGTTACTAAAGATGTTTTAAAGAAATTAGAATCTGCAAAATAGATTCTTTTTTTCTTGTCTTATTATTTTAATTATTGTATAATTTTATTATAGGATAGTGATTATATGAGAAAATTAGATAATAAAGGATTTACTTTAGTTGAGGTTATTGCGGTTGTTGTTATTCTCAGCGTGCTTTCATTATTAATTGTACCTAGTATAAGTGGATTATTAAATAGAAGTAAAGAAAACTCTTATAATGATTTAATAAATTCGATTAAATTATCATGTGAACAATATATTAATGATAATAGATATAATATTAGTATTGGTTCTTGTAATAATAATGGTATATGTGATGTTAGTAATGTTTCTGTATCTTTTTTAGTAGAAAATGGTTATTTAACACCTTCTGGTACAGATAGTGATGGTGATTATATAGTTAATCCTAAAGATAAGAAAAGTAAAATGGATATGGAAAATAGTTATGTAAAAGTTACTTTTGATAAAAATAACAAGAAATTTATATATGATTTAAATGGTGAAGATTTAGAATGGAATTGATAATAAGATATTATAGAATTAAGTAACAGTACTATATTAGTTAATTTTAATTATATTTTGATGTATTGTGCTATAATTATTTTAATAGGGTGTGAGTAGTATGTTTGATAGAAAAGAGATAAAAAAAGAAGCAAGAGAAAATATATCTCATCATTATTTTAGAAATGTCATAGTTGTTTTTATATGTTCTGTAGCTTTAGCAGGTGGTTTTACTTATTCATCTAAAAACTTTTTAGAAACTGATAGATCATCTGAAAAAATTGAGAGTTTAGTTAGTAGAAAACAAAAAATATCTAACAGTGAAATAATTAATAATTTATTGGAAAAGACAAGTGAAGAGAAAAAAGAAGATGAGAAGTTTGAAAGTAAATTTTCTAGAGGTGTATTAGCAGTATTTGCTAATGAGATAAATTCAAGTAGATCAATTGTATTTGGAATATTGAATGGATTTAATAAATTATTATTTGGTGATAAAATAAGTGTTGGTATATTAATATTAATTTCAACTTTATTGATATATGCTTTTAATATTATATTTGTTAATGTATTAGTTATAGGAGAAAATAGATATTTTTTAGAACAAAGAAAATATAGAAATACTAAAGTAGATAAATTGTTATTTCCGTATAGAACTAAGAAAACATTACATATTGCATATATATTATTTATGAAATCATTATATCAATTCTTTTGGAATTTAACTGTAGTATTTGGTTTTATAAAAAAATATGAATATTATTTTGTTCCTTATGTTTTAGCAGAAAATCCTAATATTAGTAAGAAAGAGGCTTTTAGATTATCTAAGCAACTAACAGAAGGTGAAAAATGGAATTTATTTAAATTGGATCTTTCTTTTATAGGTTGGCATATATTAAGTCTTTTAACATTTAAGATATCTTCTATATTTTATTCTGATGTATATTATGAGGCTACAAAGGCATCTCTTTATATGAGTATTAGGAATAAAAGAAGAAAGAAAATAAATGATGGCAAGTTACTTAATGATAAGTTACTTGATAGGAAAGATATTAAAGATGATACTTATCCAGTTGAAGAGTTTAGTATATCCTCTAATAAAGTAAGAGAATGGTTGAAAGTAGACTATGATAAAGATTATTCTTTACAAACATATATATTATTCTTTTTTACCTTTGCTTTTATTGGCTGGATATGGGAAGTATCATTACATTTAGTAAGTGATGGTGTATTTGTTAATAGAGGAACTATGTATGGACCTTGGTTACCTATATATGGTTGGGGTGGAATACTTATTTTAGTTTTACTAAAAAAATTTAGAGATAATCCTTGGAAGTTGTTTATAATGGCTGTAATTGTATGTGGGGTATTGGAGTATACTACTGCATGGTATTTAGATGTTTTTAGACATACTAAATATTGGGATTATAGTGGGTATTTTTTAAATATTCAAGGTAGAATTTGTTTAGAAGGATTACTTGTGTTTGGACTTGGTGGCTGTGGCTTTACTTATTTGTTAGCGCCAGTTTTAGACAATATATATTCTAAAATTAATTCTAATATTAAGCATATATTTTGTATAATATTTTTAATTACTTTTAGTGTAGATTTTGTTATTTCTACTATTAAACCTAATAGTGGAGAAGGAATAAGTGATTATGAAGATAATAGAATTGCTAGAGATAATATTATTTATATAGAAGGAGAAATGTAGTATGGAAGTAAATAAGAAAATTCAAAAATTAAGAAAAGAAAATAATTTAACTCAAGATCAGTTAGCTGAAAGGTTAGGAGTATCTAAAACTTATATTGCTAGAATTGAAAATGGTAAGATATTACCTAGTGTTAAGGATATTAAGAATATTGCTAGAATATTAGATGTTAGTGCTTCTGATTTAACTTCTTTTGATGATTTAATTTTTATAGCAGAAAGTGATAATTATAATAGATCAGATAGAAAAACTACTTTGTTTTTTGCAATACTTGATATTCTTTCTATTAGTTTTATATTTATGCCTTTTTATGTTAAAAATAATAGCGCTATGACATTAATAGAATTAAAACCTTTTAGTAGTTTGTTATATATGGCGTACTTGGTACTTCTTATCATTTGTTTTATTGTTGGAGTGTTAGAAATTGTTTTTAGTGCTAATAATAAGAAAAATAAACTTAAGAATGTAAAAATAATTTCAGTAGTTGTTTATGCTTTGAGTATTTTGGTATTTGCCTTATCAAAACAGTCATATATTACAGCATTTTTATTCTTATTTTTGATGATTAAAATATTCTTTTTATTAAATTTAGAAAAAAATAATTAAATAATAAAATTATGTAAATAAAATCTAACTTTATTTACATTTTTTTTAATATTTGCTATAATCTTAATGTAAGGTGTGATAAAGATGGCAAAGAAAAAACAGAAAAAAAATAAAGATAAAAAATTTGAATATAGTAATGAGATAGTAGGACTTATTATTATCTTAATATCCATAATAGGTATAGGAGGTTATGGATTAGTAGGAAATCTAATTAAGAGTTTTGCTATCTTTTTAGTGGGAACAATATATATAGGGTTATTATTAGTATTATTAGTATTTGGAGTATATTTAATATTTAAAAGAGAAAAACCTAATCTTTTTACTACTAGATTATTAGGGCTATATGCAATAATACTATCATTATTAATAGCACTACATATTAAATATGTAGAAGTAAATGGAACTCAAGGATTTAAAATAATAACAGAAACATTTGATAATTTAATGTTAGCATTTACTTCACCTAATAGTATAGATAATGTAGGTGGAGGAGTAATAGGGGCAATATTTTCTTGGATATTTGTAAGTGCCTTTGGTGATGGTGCTATGATAGTAGTATTTACTATGGCATTGCTAGGATTAATATTATTCTTAAATCATGGATTAAAAGATATAATAGATAAAATTAAACCGGTATTTAAAGATGTATTTGCTCCAAGAGAAAAAGATGAAACTGATGATGAAGAAGAAACTAAAGAAGATAAAAGTAGTAAAGTAAAAATGAATACTTTGGAAGAACCGCCTGAAGAAGTAATTGTTAAGAAACCAGAGATAGTTAAAGAAGAAGCAAAAGCAATACCACAGGATGCAGATATTCCTATTGCAAAAGTACCACCAAAGATTGTAGCACCTACTGAAGAAAATGTAAAAGATGAAGTAGTAATTAATAGTGTTAATGAGAATTATCAATTACCACCTATCAATTTATTAAAACAAGTAAAAAGTGTAAGTAACAAAGAAAATGAAAATCAAGCAAAGCAAAATATTACAAACTTAGAAAAAGTATTACAAGATTTTGATATAACAGGACATATAGTTCAAGTAAATATAGGTCCAACAGTAACACAATATGAGTTAGAATTAAAAGCAGGAACTAAGGTAAATAGATTATTATCTATTCAAAGAGAAATCGCTTTAGCTTTAGCTGCAAAAGAAATTAGAATAGAAGCACCTATTCCAGGGAAAAATACTATTGGAATAGAGTTACCAAACAAAGTGTTATCTTCTGTATCATTTAAAGAAGTATTAAGTAAAATGCCTGAAGTAAATGATAAAAACTTATTAGCAGTAGGCTTAGGAAAAGATATTATGGGTAAAGTAAAATGGATGGAAATAAATACTACTCCTCACTTATTGGTTGCTGGTGCTACTGGTAGTGGTAAATCAGTATGTATAAATTGTATTATCACTTCAATATTAATGCGTACAAAACCAGATCAAGTTAAATTAGTAATGGTTGATCCCAAAAAAGTAGAATTAACTATGTATAATGGAATACCACATCTTTTAGCCCCAGTAGTAACAGATCCTAAAAAGGCTAGTGTGGCATTAAAAAATATAGTATGTGAAATGGAAAGAAGATATGATGTTTTTGAAAGAACAAAAAATAAAAATATTAAAGGATATAATGAATTTTGTGAAAGCAATCCAGAATATCCAAAGATGCCATATATTGTAGTTATAATAGATGAACTTGCTGATCTGATGTTAGTAGCCGCTAAAGAAGTAGAAGATTCAATCATGAGAATCACACAAATGGCTCGTGCAGCAGGAATTCATTTAATTGTAGCAACTCAAAGACCATCAACAGATGTAATCACTGGTGTAGTAAAAGCAAATATTCCTTCTCGTATATCGTTTGCGGTATCATCTTCAATTGACTCAAGAACAATATTGGATTCTACAGGAGCAGAAAAATTACTTGGTAAAGGAGATATGTTATTCTTACCAATGGGTGATAATCATCCTACTAGAATTCAAGGAGCTTTTGTAAGCGAAGAAGAAATAATTAAAATAGTAGATTATGTATGTGAACAACAAAAAGCTCAATATGATGAAAGCCTAACAGAAATGAAAAATGATTCTTCTTCAAGAGATGATGGATATGAGTCAGAAGATGAATACGAAGATCCATTATATAATGAAATAGTAGATTATGTAATAAATGCAGGTAAAGTAAGTGCTTCATTAATCCAAAGAAAATATAGATTAGGGTACAACCGTGCTGCTAGAATTATAGATCTACTAGAAGAAAGAGGAATAATTGGACCACCAAATGGTTCAAAGCCACGAGAAGTATTAATAAAAAATGAAAATCAAAGTGAAGAATAAATAGGAGGAAATATGAAAAAAGATAATATAAAAAATGACTTACCAAGCAAAGGAAAAATAGTTTTTGCTTGGGTAGCATTATTAATTTTAATTGGAATGGCTGGAGGATTAGTGTATTTAAAAAAATCCTCAAGCAATGTTACTAATACTGATAATAATACAGAAGCCAAAAAAGATGAAATATCACCAGCAGTTGCTAGTGCACTAACTACTATAGCAGAAAGTTTTAATAAATCTTCATTGGTTACTCAGTATAAAAGTGACGAAAATTTAGAATTATATGCTAGTGTTAATAAGTTAGATATAGAAGTAACATATAAAAATGATACAATTGATGAAAAGGTAACATATAGTTATGATATTAAAACAGGATTACTATCTACAACTTTTAATGAAGGTAATGAAGAAATAGAAAAAAAGATATTAAAAGTAATGATTTTATCTTGTAGGGCAAGATTAAATTTAACTGATGATGTTAATGATAAAATAGATGAGTTTCTAAATGGAACAAATCAAAATGGATTAACAATAAATAATAATACATATTCAATATCTTTAGCAAATCCATTAAAAGAAGATAGTAATAACAACACAGATAGTAGCACAAATAGCGCTGATACAAGTGATTTAACTAAAGAAACTATAACAAGTAGTGTAAATACTAGTACAGTAGAATAAGTATTGATTTAGAAAGGAAGTATAAAATGCCAACAGCCCATATTGAAAGTTCAAAAAATGATATTGCAAATATTGTATTAATGCCAGGAGATCCTAAAAGGGCTAAATACATAGCAGATAATTTTTTGGAAAACGTAAAACTAGTTAACCAAGTAAGAGCAATGACTGCTTATACTGGATATTATAAAGGTAAGAAAATTACAATATTCCCATCAGGAATGGGAAATCCAAGTATTGGTATATATTCTTATGAATTGTTTAAATATTATGATGTAGATACAATTATAAGAATTGGAACAATCGGAGGATATAGTAAGGATTTAAAAGTAGGAGATGTTGTTTTAGCAGAAACTTCTGTTACAACCTCAAATTATGCTTTGATCCAAAATGGCGATAATAGAAAAGAAATAAACTCAAATATGTATCTTAATAATACTATTAATAATGTTGCCAAAGATAATTATATAAATTTATTTGAAAGTAGAGTTTTATGCTCAGATGTATTTTATGATAATTCAGATTATAAAGAATTGGAAAATAAATATAATGTTGTTGGAGTAGAAATGGAAACCTTTGCTTTATTTCATACAGCAGATATGTTAAACAAAAAAGCTACTGCTTTACTTACTATTTCTAACTCTTTTGCAACTGGAGAAGAATTAACAAGTGAAGAAAGAGAAAGAAATTTAAATGAAATGATTAAACTTGCATTAGAAAGTAGTTTAAAAATATAAAATAATGGTATAATAAAGACAGAG
>CAVJSY010000010.1:0-4109 GCA_963652285.1 Oribacterium sp. | reverse complement strand
GGTTGAAGCACTCGCAGAAGAAAAGAAAAGCACTAGTGTAATTAAGCACTAGTGCCACTATTTTTTTTGTTAATAAATACCATTAATTTTTCATAATTTTTTCTTGATATTATAATTTCCTTTCTTATCCATCTTTCAACAGTGCATCTTCCAACTTTTATTTGTCTGCTCAACTCTGCTCGTGACATATTATGTTGCTTTAAGAAATTAAGAATGAATTTATCAGGCTTTGAGTTAATAAACTTCTTATAAGGGTCTTCAAATTCTATTCCCTGTTGTTTCAAAGATAATAATTCTGAGAATCTCTCATATTGTCCTTTTGAAATTGAATTATTTTTTTTAGCATTACGAAGAGTATTTTCACTACGATTCATTCGTTTAGCAAACTCTTTAAAAGTTATTTTTTCATCTATAATATATTTTTTCATTTTTTCAAAAGGATTATTATTTACAAAAAGATAATAGTTATATGTTTTATCATTAATTTGATTAGAATTATCAAATTCATCACGAATTTTTATAAAAGAGTCATAACTTTTCCTAGAAATAGTAGATTTATTTGTTTCCCACTTCATAATTGTATCTTCATAAACATTCATCATTCTTCCTAAGTCGGCTCTGCTTATTCCATATTTCATTCTAAATTCATAGATTTCCTCTTGCTTATCCTTATATATAAATTCTAAATACTTATCATTCCATATAATCTTATCTTCAATATCTAAAAACGAAATAACATCTTGTAAATGCTTTTTATCATATAATTGTTTATATTCCTTGTTTTCAAGTTGATACATTGTGTATCTATCAATATCAATGAGTTTTGCAACATCTTTATGTTGAATACCCATTAGTTGTCTATAATATTTTATTTGGTCTCCAACAGAACTTGATTCATTTATTTCTATGGGATCTATATATTGTTTAATTGGATATTTATAATTATCTTTTATATTAGCATTCGTTTTAAGTATATTACTTACACTTGTGAATATTTCTTTCATTTCCGTGATGTGACAATTGCATTTTCAGCGCATTTAGCAATGTAAGTAGTAAGCTTAACATTTTTATCAGTTGAATAAGTATCTATTCCTTTAATTAATCCAATAGTGCCTATTCCAATAAGATCATCAACATCATTAACGTTAGATTCAAATTTTTTAACTATATGTGCTACTAATCTTAAATTATGTAATATTAATTTATCCCTAGCATCTTTATCTCCAACTTTCATTTTTTTTAAGCATTCTTCCTCTTCTTTATTACTCATAGGATCAGGAAACACATTATTAGAATAACTTCCACATAAGAATAGATTATTAATAATTATATTTAAAATACTTCCAAACAAAATATTCACCTCACTACATTATATAAAAAATAATACCATTTATAACTGTCATAATGGTAATTTATATGCATATATATTTCTGTAAAATAGATTGATTTGTAAATCCATTTATGATAAAATTAATTAGTAATTAAATTGTCAAAAGGGGAGATAAGATGAAAAAACTAATACCAGATATGTATTGTAAAAGTATCTATGATATAGATTATACAAAATTAAAAGAGAAGAAAATAAAATGCTTACTATTTGACTTAGATAATACATGCGTTCCTTATCCAATTAAAAAACCAACAGAAGAATTATTAGAGTTATTTAGCAAATTAGAAAGCATGGACTTTAAAGTAATAATATTTTCAAATACCCCAACCAAAAGATTAGAATATTTTAAAAATAAAAATATCGAAGCAAGAGGATTTTCTAAAAAGCCTAGTAAAAAGAATTTTATTTTATTAATGAAGCAATATTTTTATCAAAAAAAAGAAGTGTGTATAATAGGAGATCAATTATTTACAGATATCTATGGAGGAAATAAAGTAGGAATTCATACTCTTTTAGTAGAGCCACTTGGTAATAAGGATTTTATTTTTACAAAAATATTTAGAGGTATAGAAAAAATATTATTTAAAAAGATGGAAAAAAAGCAAATCCTAACAAAAGGAGTATATTACTATGAAAGATAAAAAATGTATAGGTTGTGGAATAACATTACAAGATAAAGACGAAAAATCTTTAGGATATGTAAATGATTTATCTAAAGATTATTGTATGAGATGTTTTAAACTAATGCACTATGGAGAATATGAAAAAAAATCAATGACAGAAGAATATTATAAAAAAATAATATCATCTATTCCCAAAGATTCCATAGTACTATATATATGTGATATATTATTTATGAATTTGGAAACCCTAAAAGATTTAAAAAATGTAATCCTAGTTCTTACCAAAAGAGATACATTACCTAAATCTGTTAAAGATGAAAAAATTAAAAATTACATAAAAAAAAGATATCCTAATGTAATAGATATAGAAATTGTATCTAGTATAAATAATTATAATATAGATAATTTATATAACAAGATAATATCTTATAATAAAAAAGTTTATTTTGTAGGATATACAAATTCTGGTAAAAGCACATTACTTAATAAAATAATAAAAAATTATTCAAACATAAATACTAAAATAACTACTAGTATGTATCCAGAAACAACTTTAGATAAAATAGAAATAAAATTAGACAATGTAGTAATAGTAGATACTCCAGGACTATTAAATAATAATAGTTACTTAAATAATTTAGAAGTAAATAGAATAAAAAGGTTTAATATTAAAAAAGAAGTTAAACCTAGAACATTTCAGATTAATAATAAAGGAAGTATTATAATAGATGATATGATAAGAATAGATTATAATACTAAATCATCAAATAGTGTTACTATATATATAAATAATGGAGTAAAAGTAGCAAAAATAAGTGAAAAAAATAATATACTAAAACAAGATAATAAGATAAGTTTAAAATTATCTAAAGATAAAGATATAGTAATAGATGATATATGCTTCTTAAAGTTTGTAAATAATATTGATATAGATTTATATACTAAAGATAAATTAAATGTAAGAGTAAGAGATAACTTAATATAATAGATTAATAGGACTAAATTAAGTCCTTTCAGACTGTTAACAAAGTGAGTTTTTGTAATAGTCTTTATTTTTATGAATCAATTGATAATGTCAATATGAAAATTAATTTTTTGTAGAAATAGTAAGCAAATAAATTTTTAATTTTAACAAATTTACAAAAATGCACAAAAACAATTGATTTTTTTGTGCAAAAGTGTTAATATTACAATGGGTGAGAAAAATGATCTATACAAGAAAAGAAGTTTCAAATGTATATAAGTCAACATATCAATTAAATAAAGCACTAGAAGAAAAAAAAGTATTTAAAATACAAAATGGTATTTATTCAGATAAGGAACACGTTAATCCATTGGCAGTTATCAGTAAAAAATATCCAAATTTTATATTTACTATGGATAGTGCATTTTATTATTATAATTTAACAGATGTAATACCTGATAAGTTTTGCTTAGCAACAAAACGAACAAGCATTAGAATTAACGATGAGGATATTAAACAATATTTTGTTGATGATGAAGTTTTCGAACTTGGTAAAACTACTTTAAATGTAGAAAGTATTGAAATTAATATTTATAATAAAGAAAGAATGCTAGTGGAGTTAATTAGAAAAAAAAATCAGTTGCCGTTTGATTATTACAAAGAAATAATTAATAATTACAGAAAAATAGTAACTGATTTAGATTCTTTTAAGATTACAGAGTATATATCATATTACAACAATGAGGAAACTTTATTTGATAGATTACAAAGTGAGGTGTATTAATGGATATAGATAAAATAAGAGATGAATATATTAAATTAGGATATACTAGGGTTAATGCTACTGCTAAAACATGTCAAGATGTAATATTAAATTTAATAGCAAAAAGTATTTATTTTAGAAATGTTACTATAAAGGGTGGGATTGTTATGCATAGTATTTCTAATGACAAGCGTAGGGCAACACAAGATATAGATTTTGATTTTATAAAATATTCATTAAGCAATAATTCAATTATTAATTTTATAAATAAATTAAATAACAATGATGATGGTATTAATATTAAAATAAATCATTAGACCTGTCCGGAAAGCTTTATGAATTATTTAAATTATAAATACCACATATAAT
>CAVJSY010000009.1:0-4032 GCA_963652285.1 Oribacterium sp. | reverse complement strand
CTAGAAATAATCATATTGCCACCATAACAATAATACCATATGTAATCACAAAAGTAAATGTTTTTAGAAGCAAAAAAGGAAAAATCTAACTCACGAATTAATTTACGAGAGTGCGATTTTTATTTTTTCAAAGGCTGATGCTCCTATCCAAAATAATCCTTCATTTAATTCTAAATTAGATAATAAGGCATTTTCGTGAAAGGCATATGCTCCTATTACTTGTAAGGAATTTGGGGTTTTAATTTTTTCTAATCTTTGGCCTTTGAATGTTCCATTTCCTATTATTTTTAATCCTTCATACATTATTAGGTTTTTTATTTGTTTATTTTTTATTTCTTTAGATGTTATTACCTTTTTATTCTTGCTAATTATAAATGTATCTTTATTTTTCATATTATCTCTTTCTAGATATTTTTATATCTTTCTATAATTCTATCTTTAGTTAATAATTTCATTATTTCATATAAATCTGGAGTCATAGATTTACTTGTTAGAGCTACTCTTAATACTGTTGATACGTCTGCTACTGAACCTTTGTATTTATCAGGATTTAATTTATATTCTTTCATATTAGAACAATATCCCAGACTTTCTGATAATTCTTTTATATTATTAAACCATATTTCTTTATCTTCATAATTTAGATATTTTTCTATATAGGTATTTAGTATTTTTCTTATTTCTTCTATATCATTTATCTTTTGCCATTCATATGTTTTAGTATGAGATTCATATAAATCATCATACATATACCAGATATTATCAATTATATCTTCATATTTTCCAATATCTTTTCTAGGTTTCTTTTGCTCACGTTCTATGTTTAATATATTCATATAGTAATCTTTATCAGATTCTATTATTCTTCTTAATTCTTCATTATAACTTGTTGCCCATTCATAAGATTCTTTACATAATGTTTCTTTAGTCATTTTTGAGATTACAGTTTTAGATATATTTAATAATTTATCCATGTCATATAGGCCACCTGAAGATGACATTTTTTTAGGATCGTATTTAAAATCTCTATATGTTTTATCTGGTTCAGATTGATGCCATTGTTCATAGTTAGTGTTTATTATAGTCATTAATGATTCTATTACGGCTTCTTTTGGATATCCATGCTCGCTATAGAAAGACATTGATGCTTCTGGATCTTTTCTTTTTGATATTTTTCTTAGATTTCCGTTGTCATCTTTTTTCATTATATTTGGGGTATGGATATATTTTGGTAATTCAAAATCAAAAGATGCAAATAGTTCTACGTGTTTTGGTACTGATGATAACCATTCTTCTCCACGTGATACTATTGTAGTTCTCATTAAGTGATCATCTACTAAGTGAGCAAAGTGATATGTTGGTAATCCATCTGATTTCATTATTACAAAGTCTTCATCGTTTTCTGGTAACATTACTTTCCCTTTTACTAAGTCAACAAATCTAAATTTTTCATCATGTGATCCGTGAGATTTAAATCTTATTATATAATCTTCTTTAGCTTTTATTTTTTCTGCCATTTGTTCTATTGTTAATTTTCTACATGTTGCATATATTCCATAATAGCCTGTTCTTTGTTTTTTATGTTCTTGTTTTTCTCTTAATTCATCTAGTTTTTCTTTTTTACAAAAACAAGGATATGCTCTTCCTATAGTGATTAGATGTTTTATAAATGCTTGGTATATTTCTTTTCTTTCACTTTGAACGTATGGGCCATAATTACCATGAATTACTTTATTTTCTTCATATTCACTTGGCATTATATCATATAGTTTTAATGTATCAATTATTAATTTTACTGCACCTTCTACTTCTCTTTTAGTATCTGTATCTTCATTTCTGACAAAGAATACTCCACCTGAGGTTCTAGCAATATTTTCTGCTATTAAGGCTTGATACATTGTACCTATATGAAAGAATCCAGTTGGAGATGGTGCTATTCTTACTACTTCAGCACCTTCTTTTAAATCTCTTTTAGGATATTCTTTTTCATAATCTTCTACTGTTTTAGTAATATTAGGAAATATTAAATCTGCTAATTCTTTGTTTGTCATTGTTATCACTTCTTTCATTAAAATTATTATATATAATAAAACTCAGTAGATGACTACTACTGAGTTAAATTCTTATTTGGTGACCAATATGGGATTTGAACCCATGAATGTAGCCTTGAGAGGGCTATGTGTTAACCACTTCACCAATTGGCCATATAAGTAGTCATAAAGTAAATGACTACTTAATTTTATCATAAGTCTTTTAATTATTCAAGTAAATATTTTTAGTTTTTACTACTTTTTTAGGGAAAAAATACAATACATAACTTTATATTCTTATTTTTAGTTACTTAAGTTAGTATATAACAATATATATTCTATGTTTAATCTCTTAGTATATGTAATTAAATATTATGTATTGTACTTAACTAACCTTAATTATTTTCTTCTTTGTAATTAGATTTAACTTCAAATATTTTGAATGCTCCATCATAGTATACTTCTTTGAAATTATCTGATACAGTTAATATTTTAGATAATTCTGTACTGCTATAAGTTAATACATGAGTTATTTTATATTTATTAAATACTCTTCCATAATTATTTTCTATAGTCATACATTCATCAAATATATCATATTTATTATTAAATTGTTTAGTATATAAATCACTTCTTGAATCTATATATACTTTTACATTTTTAAATAATAGATAACTTCCAAAATCATAATCATTATATAATTTAACTTCTTTCATATTATAGTTTTCTTTTAGATATTTTAATGCGTATGTTGGATATTTATTTTCATTTATGTAATCCTTATTGCTTGTGTTATCATAAATAAACTTACTACATATTATTACTACTATCATAATTACTAGACTTCCTATCCATGGAAGTTCTAAATCAAATGTTTCTTTATTTTTTAATGATAATATATCTACTAATATTTTAGTTAATTCTATCATTCCTAATGTTAGTAAGAATGCTACGTGTCTTACTGATATTAGTGACATTAATATTAATCCACATATCATAACAAAATCACTTAGTTTTATTTTTACTTTTGTAAATGCTATTGATAAGAAGAATAATGTTATATAGCAAAGAGCAAACGGATTATTAATAAGTTCTAAGGCTTGATGTTCCTGTATATATTCTTGGGTATTACCTAGCATTATTCTTATTGCATATGTATATGGTATGTCTTTTATTGGGGTTAAAAGTCCTGTGAAGATACATATTATCATAGTTATTAATAATAATTTAAAACCTTTATCATTTTTTAACATAATTGTATCTTTAAATATTTTTGATTGTTTATTTTTAGAAAGTTTATTTTTTATAATTGATACTACATTTTCTAATATATATGGCATAAATAATATAAAGAAAAATGGCCATACTGCAGCATGAATATTTGCTAAGAGAGTTGATAGTAATATAAGTACTATCATATATCTTTTCTTACTACTTGATAATAGTCTTTCTATAAAATATAATTCTAATACAAATATTATATATGACACTAATTGGGCTCTTGCTGTTGCATATACTCCACATATTATTGTCGTAATAATTGTCATTACTAGGGATATAAATATACTTTTTGTTCTTTTAATATTTATAAAAAATACTAAAAGTCCTAAGATTGTGTATAGTATCATAGTAGATATATATATTCCTGCAAAGTTAAATATATCATAAATTTTATATATCATAATGTCATATAACCAATGAGGATAACAATATGATAATTTATGCCATGAGAAATGGTCTATCATATCTATTCCATTTTTTAAAATAGTTTCTCCTACTTTAATTGTATAAAATGTGTCATTTTCAAATTCTTTTTTTGTAAATCCAATGCACAGAGATATAATAATTATTATTCCTGTTACAATAAGAACTATTTTATTTTTTTTGTTGTCTTTCATAATTCTCTACTCCTTCTACTTACTAATTATATTATGAAATAAAAGTTAAAGTCAATAAGATTATTGTTTTTTTCTTTGTTTTATTTTTTTATAATTTGTTTTAT
>CAVJSY010000008.1:0-4990 GCA_963652285.1 Oribacterium sp. | reverse complement strand
CAAAATTAAGTTGAACATTACATTTTAGCTGTTCCATTTAACTTTTCAATTAACATTTTTTATAATGGTATGTTAATTTATTTGACAAAGACTATTATTAATGTTACAATTGACTTGAAAAAAATTATGTGAGGTTTTGTTTATGAATAAAAAAGAACTAATAAAATTGAAAGAGAAAATAGCAAGTTTAACAGAAGAAGAAAAGAAAAAAAGAAATTTATATTTGAGAAATTTATCTTTGGGGAAAATACAAGGTCCACCGACAGGATATGCTTCAATAGATAAACCTTGGTTAGGTGAATATAGTGAATCTGCAATTTTAGAGGGACCAGATAAAAAAAGTATATATAGATTTATGTTTGATAATAATAAATCTAATATGAATGATATTGCTATAGAATATTTAAGTACAGAAATCTCTTATTTTGATTTAAGAAAAATTGTTGATAGAATATCTGAAATATTATATATAAACTATCAAATAAGAGAAGGTGATGTTGTTACTTTGTTAATGGCAAATATTCCACAAAATACAATGTTAATATATGCTTTAAATAGAATTGGAGCAATAGCTAATTTAGTGTATTTAGAAACTAAGGAAGATATTTTGATTAATGAGATAAATAATGTTAATTCAAAAATGGTTTTTTGTATTGATTTATTTCTTGAAAATATAATGGCTGTTAGGGATAAATTAGTAACTAAAAATATAATAGTTACTTCGCCAAGTGAGTATATGCCAAATTTTATTAAATCTTTATACTTTCTAAAACAGAATAAAATAAAGCCATCATTAGATTATACATTATGGAATGATTTTATTAATCAAAATTATTCTATAGAAAATGAATTCAAGGAATCTACTTCTGAAGAGAACTGTGCTTGTATTTTACATACAAGTGGAACTACAGGAAATTCTAAAGGGGTAATGATTTCTAGTAATGCATTTAATAATATGGTATATGAATATGCTAATTCTGGTATAGATTTCAAAAGAAAAGAAAGATTTTTTAATCAAGTACCACCATTTTTAGCATATAACATTATTATGGCAACACATCTTCCTTTAACATTAGGCTTAAGAGTTGTAATGTATCCAAACTATGAACCAGAAAATTTTGCTAAAAATATTGCAAAATATAAAATAAATCATGCTATAGCGGGACCAGCTGACTGGACTAACTTTTTAGAAATTAGAAATTTAAAAATTAATAAATACGAACAATTGAAGACACTTGCTAGTGGAAGTGATAAATTAAGTGAAGAGAATAAAGAAAAAATATATAAAATATTAGGTAAAAATGTTATAGAGGGATATGGATGTACTGAAGGAGGATCAGCAGTAATAACGAATTTACCAAATGCAGTAAAGAAAAATAGTGTGGGGGTTCCTTTACCTTTAAATAATGTTGGAATTTTTTTAGAGGAGAATGGTGAAATACATGAATTAGAATATGGAGAAGTCGGTGAAATATGTTTTACTGGACCTACGATAATGTTAAAATATTTTGATAATGAAATTGAAACTGAAAAAGTAATGAAAAAACATAGAGATGGAAATACTTGGATTCATACCGGTGATGTTGGTTATATTAATGCAGATGGCTTTTTATATTTTTTGGGAAGGATGAAAAGGCTAATAATAAGATATGATGGACAAAAAGTATCTCCAATTAATATTGAAAATGTTGTAAATAAAATAGATGGAATTGATAATTGCTGTGTAGTGGCAGGAAATGATTTCTTGCACGGAACAGGAAGTGTTCCAATTGTTTATGTATCCCTCAAAGATGAAGCATATAATAACAATATTGAAAAAACAGTTTTAGAAAAATGTAAGGAAAAACTTACGCTTGAAGAACAGCCATATGAGGTTATTACAATAAAAGAGATACCTTTAACTTCAGTTGGCAAAGTTGATTATCGATTATTAGAAAAAAAATACAATGAAGGAATTGGTGTAAAAATAAAAAAGAGAGTAAATAAGGAGTAAGGAAATGAATGTAAGTATAATTTTATCAGTTGTTAGCATGTTTTATGTGTTAATGATATTTGTGCTGTTTTTCTCAAAAAAAAGAGACAATAATCATGAAACATCTATATATAAAATTTTGATAATAACTAGTGTTTGGGGATTAATGATTGAATTATTTAGTACGATTTTAAATACAAAATTTATAGGTTTAGAACTGATTAAACTATTGTTTTTAAAATTGATAAATGTATATTTTATTGCTTGGATATATACTTTTACTTTATATATATGCTATATCAGTGGTTCATTAGTCAGAAAAAAAGTGAAAGGTACTATGTGGATTTTATTTGCTATATTATCAATAATTGAATTGTTTTTACCTTTGAAAATAAAGTATAATAATAATTATATTTTATATACTTATGGTCTTTCTATTGATTTTGTTTATTTAATTTCTTTAGTTTGTATAGTTCTAGGTATAATTATGTTAATAAAAAACTTCAAAAAAATAGAGAAGAAGAAATTAGCTCCATTAATATTATTTTATATATTCGGGTTATTTTCTTCTATTATTCAAATAAAAAATCCAGCATTATTATTAACTTCATCAATAGAAGCATTTATAACTGTATTAATGTATCATACGATAGAAAATCCAGATTTAAAGATAATTAATCAGTTGGAACTTGCTAAAGAACAAGCAGAACGTGCTAATAGGGCTAAATCAGATTTTTTAAGTAGTATGTCACACGAAATTAGGACTCCATTAAATGCTATTGTTGGATTATCTGAAGATAATTTAACTTACATAGATACATTACCTAAAGAAGTTGTAGAAAATTCTAAGGATATAGTGAATGCTTCACAAACATTATTAGAGATAGTTGGAAATATATTAGATATAAACAAAATAGAAGCAAATAAAATGGAAATGGTAAATGTTAATTATAATTTTAAAGAAGAAATTATCAATATGTGTAAGATAACACAAACACGTATAGGTGAGAAAAATATCAAATTTAATTTATCTTTAGCGGATGATATTCCGTATGAATTGATTGGAGATAAAGTTAAGGTAAAAGAAATTATAAATAACTTACTTACAAATGCTATAAAATATACAAATAATGGTTTTATAGATTTAAATATTAAATGCATAAATAAAATCAATAAGAATATTTCTAATATTATAATTACGTGTAAAGATACTGGTAAAGGAATAAAGGCAGAACACATAAATAGATTATTTAAGAAATTTGATAGGTTAGATGTAGAAAAAAATACTACAACTGAAGGTACTGGTTTAGGATTGGCAATAACAAAATCATTAGTAGAAATGTTAGGTGGTACAATTAATGTTCAATCACAGTTTGGAATTGGCTCTGTTTTTGTAGTCCAAATTCCTCAAAAGATAAGTATATTGGTTGAACCAGTTGATAAGAAGAACTTGAATAAAATGAATTTAAATAAACAAGTTATTTTTGAAACAAATGATAAAAAAATATTGATAGTAGATGATAATAAACTTAATATAAAAGTGGCAACTAGAGCCTTAAAAGATTTTGGCTTTATTATAGATTCATGCTATGATGGTATTGAATGCTTAAATAAAATTAAGGATGGTAATGGTTATGATTTAATCTTAATGGATATAATGATGCCAAATATGAATGGAGAAAAATGTATTAAAGAGTTAAAAAAAATCAAGTCATTTAATACTCCAGTAATAGCTTTGACAGCAGATGCTGTAGCAGGTGCAAGAGAAAAATATATAAGTTTAGGGTTTATAGATTATATTTCAAAACCATTTAGTAAAGAACAAATTCAAGAAAAATTAGAAAAGATATTTATGCGTAAAGAAAATTAATATACTATATTAAAAGAAGCAAAGTTTAAATCTTTACTTCTTTTCTTCTAATATTTTTTCAGTGTTTTTAAAATTAATCTTGGCAATTTCATTAAGTTTAGACTTTCCGTATTTTGATACTATATATTTACCAACTTCATCTACTTTATCAGATGCACCTTTTGGAATATTTATTCCTAAACTATTAGAAAGTTCTTTCATCTTTTTTATAAAGATATATCTACTAATCATAGAGGCACAAGCAACAGATAGGCATTGGTCTTCTGCTTTAGTTAAAAAGAATATATCTTTAACTTGTTTAGTAGAGGATGCAATATGTTTAAAATAAGCAGCAGGATACTCAAACTGATCAACAACTATGTAATCATAAGCATATCCTAAACTTTTCATTTCATATAAAACTTTATTATGTAAAATAGCTTTTACCATATTCATATTTATATTATTTTTGTAATGGGTATTGTATTCTAAGTTAGATAATACGTAAGTTTTATAAGGAATTTTTTTTATGATTTCTGGTACTAATTTCATTATTTTTTCATCGGTTAATTTTTTAGAATCTCTAACTCCTAAATCTATTAAAAAATCAACATTTTCTTTAGAAACGTAGCAAGAAGTAACAACTATAGGACCAAAGTAATCACCAGTTCCGACTTCATCTGAGCCAATAGAGTTAATTCTTATAGGTAAAACTTTTTCTTTCTTTTCTTCTTTTTTCTTATCATTACTGTTAGTAACAGTAGCGCTACCAGAATTAATTTTTTCTGTTTCTATCCAAAATTCTGAAGATAAATCTGCATCTTTTCCTTGGAATACCACCTTTCCTGATTCATATAAAGTAACAACAGTATCTCCATCATCTGCTTGAAATATAGCATAAGGAGGAGTTTTAATTCTTTTTAAGTCAGCAAAAAATTCGTTCATCATTTCTTTTGTTTTTTCAGATACTTTTAAAGTAATAGTAGTTTGTCCTTGTTTCATCTTTTCACCTCTAGTACTATTTTAACATATTTTTCTTTATTTTTTAATAAAATTGTTATATAATAAAATAAAAGAGAGGAGTTAAATATGACACTAGTAGATTTGATAATAATAATAATTTTAATTCTAGGAGGAGTAATAGGTTTTAAACAAGGTGCTATAAAAAC
>CAVJSY010000007.1:0-5294 GCA_963652285.1 Oribacterium sp. | reverse complement strand
CAAAATTAAGTTGAACATTACATTTTAGCTGTTCCATTTAACTTTTCAATTAACAAAATAATAAAAAATGTCGATAAATTGTTGACTTACTAACAAATAAACGATAAAATAATTAACAATTGAGGAGATTTTAATATGCTTGAAATAAGAAGATTAAATACAGTTGATGAATTTAATAAAGGAATTACAGCATTAACAGAAATTTTTATTGAAGAATATCCATATTATTCGAAATGGATAGAAAAAAATTTAGAACAATTTAGAAAAGGAGAAAAACAAATTTTATCAATTTTAAATGAAAAAGATATAATTGGATATATAATGATACACTTTTGTACTGAAAATATAGTCAAAATTAATGGTATTTACATCTTTGAAGATTACAAAGGTAAAGGTTTTGCAACAAAAGCGATAAGTAATATAAGTGACTATTTAAAAGCAATAAACGTTCAAATGATTTTTATTCAAACAAGACTTGATAATAATGCTATTGTCCATTTGTTTGATAAATGCAACTATAAATTAATAGGAACTAATTATCATGCAGTTGAAAAAAAAGATAATTGGGTTGCATGTAACGATTCAAAATTGAAAGAAATAGATATCCAAAAAATTGCACAAGAATTATATGATGGATTTTGTCCTCTTTCACACGAAGAAATTCAAAATTTAAGAAATGAACATAAAGACGGGAACTTAGTATTAACGAAAAAAAAGAAATAAGGTGATATTATGACTAAAAAGCCTATAATTGGAATTGTCGGAAAACCACAATGTGATGATATAATTTGGAATAAAATATGTATTAGTAATGAAATTAAAGATGCATTAAACAAAAATGGAGCAATTGCTATTGGAATTATTCCTCAAAGTAAAATAAAAGAAAGAATTGATGGAAAACCATTTTCATATCAAAACTATTATTTAAATGAAGAATCTTTAAATGACTTATATCAAACAATTGATATGTGTGATGGTATAATACTTGAAGGTGGAATAACTATTTGTGATTACGAACAAGAAATAGCTAAATACTGCATCAAAAATAATATTCCATTATTAGGAATTTGCTGTGGTGCTATAAACATGTGTTTAGCAACAGGAGGAAGTATTTCATTTGATGATTATGATTATCTAAAAAAAAGCCACTTTAGTTTAGATAATATGGAAATGCATAAAGTAAATATAAACAATGATTCTAAACTTTTTAATTTAATTAATAAAAATAATTTTATTGTTAATAGTATTCATAAATGTAAAATAGAGAACCCAGGCGAATATTCTGCAAAAGGCTATTCAGATGATAATATTATTGAACTAATTGAATTAGATGATACAGGATTTAATATTGGAGTACAGTGGCATCCAGAATTTATTACTAATAAATCGGAGCAAAATCTTATTTTCAAAAAATTTATTGAACATATTAATAAAACAGATTGTAAAAATGCAAATTATAATATACAATAATTTGTAGAAAGAGAACTTAGTTCGTAAGATGTATTTAAACCGCTCCATAAGATTAAATAGTCGCACCAATGTGACGTTAATGATTAAATCAATCAGAAATGACTGATTTTTTTGTCTTTAACAAAGGTGTTGATGAAATTATGATAAAAATAATCAAACAAGAAATTAAAATAAGTCATGAACTTAAAAACAAAGTTGAATGGGATATAAAAACAAAAGAAGAAAAACAACAATTCATATCAAAGTATATAGATAATATTGTAATTGATAAAACTGATAAAGATAACTTAGATATTAAACAAATTAACTTTAGAAGTAAATTTATTGATAAAGCAGTTAAATTAACACAAGTGGGTGCCTATGATTATAAATTGCCATTTGAAGTTAATCATAAACAAGAAATGGTATTAGTATCTTCTCCAATGAAAAGAAAACAAGTAAATAAATATTTAGGTTATTTAAGAGAATATTTTGAAATTGAATATCGTGAAGATAAAGGAGATAGTTCTGAAAATAGTATGACAGTATTTGATAGTCCAATACCAGAAAACTATGAATTACTAAAAGTAATACCTATCCAATCCGTATTTATTTAAAAATTAAAAATCAAATTTACCACCTGGAAAACATGATGAAATAATAGTTACTAAAGATGGTAATCTTGAAGTTGATAGAAATACAGAATTTAATTTACAAGTAAAGACTCAAAAAATATAAAAAAATACGCTATATTTCAAGTGTATTTTTTTATAACTTAATATTAACATCTTCTCTTTTAATATCATCAACCTCAAAGAATTCCTTTTCAATTGCACCTTTATTTTTAGCAATAATATTATTAGGAAAAGTAATTATCATCTGATTATACAAAGAAACATTAGAATTATAAAGTCTTCTAGCAGCCTGTAAATGTTCCTCAACGTCAATAACTGATTGTTGTAAAATTTTAAAGTTTTCACTAGCCTTTAAATATGGATAATTCTCTACAACAGCATTAATTTTACTAAAATTCTCGTCCATAGCCGCATTAGCGTCCTTTTTCTCCTGCATCGACATATTATTTCTAAGCTCCACAACTTTTAATAAAATTTCTTTTTCATGCTTTGTATACCCCTTAACAACATCTACCATTTTAGTTAATACATCATATCTTTTTGCTAAAGCAACATCTATTCCTGAAAAAGACTCATCAACCTTTATAGAAACTCTAACAATTTTATTAGAAACAGATATATACCAAACAACAATAATAAATATAACAACTACAATAGCAATTAAAACATACAAAAAGTCCATTATTATACCTCCCTCTTAAACAAATCATTATCTAAATTAAGTTCATCAACAAAATTAGTAATTAATTTGATATCCTTTGAAATATTATTCATAATATCTTCTTCATCAATTTTAGTAAATATACTATGTTCAAATGAATCAGAATTATTTGCTATACCAACATGTAATTTATTATTTACAAAACAAAATAATAACTTTCCAGAAATATTATTAGACAAAACTTTAATTTTAGAAATAATTGTTGGTGTCAAAACATAAAAAGCCTCATGTTCATCTTGAGCATATACTCTAAAATTATTATTAAATTCTTGATCTTCAAGCATCACTTTTTTATAAGTATTTCTTGAATCCCAATTACCAAGTTTAGAATTCCAAAATCCTTTTTGACACACTTGAATATTAGCCTTAAAAGATTTGTTAAAATCAAACACCATCCATCTACCCATAAAAATTGTAGTCCATTCTTCTTTAGTATTACCATCTCTATCCGTAACTATTTCCCTCTTTTCAATACGAATATCAGATTGAACTATATTAATATTTTTGTACTTACCTGCCACATAATCATTAGCATAATATCTATCACCCATATACATCATACCAGTATTAGCAATAATAGATTCATCTATTCCTTTATCTGGCTCATAAACTAAATCTTCAAAAACAGATTTTAATGATTTTAAAACATAAGTCTCTTTATATGCTAAAGAAAACTTTTTAGAAGGACCATCAACAATAATAATAGTAAAAATAAGACAAAATAACGAAGAAAAAGCAACAAGAAAAGTAGATTGAAATTTAACTAAACTAATTATAACTAAAATAACAGTAGTCAATAAACCAATCAAAACTCTGTTTCTTGCTTTTTTTCTTAAAGCTTCCAATTCCTGTGAACTCATAATCTCACTCCATTCAAATTACACTATAATTAGATTATAACAAAAATATCAAAATAAGTATATCAAATTAATTAAAGTTTACAATACATAACACAAAATACTAAATATAAATAACTACAAAAACATACAATAATAAATAAATATAAAATCATAAAAAAGAAAACAACATACAATATTATTATAAGGAGGTATCTAATGGAAACAGAATTAAGTAATATTGTAACAGCACTAGGAGAATACAATAGTATTCCAACATCTATATCATCAGAAGCTGCTATAGTAACTATGATAACAGGACTTACTATAGAAAAAGTAGCAGATAAAACTATATGGGCAGATGGATTACTAACTTATACAATAACTGTTAAAAATGAAACTACCCAAACATATACAAACGCAACAGTAACAGATATATTAAATACAACATTAATTGACTTTGTAGATGAAAGTGTAACAATAGACAGTACAAAAGCAACAAGTGAAGAATATACATATACTGCCGAAACAGGAACTTTAACCGTTAAATTATCAGATATAGCGCCCTCAGCAACAAAAACAATTACATTTCAAGTCAAGAAAAAAACATAGAAAAAATTTTACACTAAAAAACATCTGTATACTAAATGCAAAAAATATTAAAGTAAAAAGTATTTGTTGTGAAGTAAAAAGTATAGTGACAAGACCTAATTCATTTATGTGTAATACATCTTATTGGCGCTATTAAAAATATTTTTTAAAGAAAATATAAACATTATAAAATATAAAAGACATATTCCCCAAAAAATATGTCTTTTAAAATACTATTTAAAATTAATAGAAATATTACCTATTCCGCCATTTACAATAATATTTTTACTACCATTTCCAATTTTACTATTGTCACTAAATAAAGTATTATCAATACTAACATCGCCTATACCCTTATCAACAGTAATTTTATAATCATCTTTATTACCAAAAATATTAAAAGTAAAAGTTCCAACACCCGCATCTATTTTAGTATCATTACCAATCTCAGAAGATATAATAGCCTCTCCTACTCCCATATCAAAATCTAATTTACCAATACTACCAGAATTAATAACAATCTTCCCAGCACCACTATCAATATCCGCTTTATCAGAAGTTAAACTATCAATAGTTACCTTTCCAACACCAAAATCCATATTAATACTTTTTAAATTAATTCCTTCACCAGCATCGTTATTTATTTTGGCATCATTAAAAACACTATTTCTAAGAATAACAATTTCTATCTTTTTTCTATCATCAAAATAAAATTTTTTCTTATCCTTTATTTTAAGTCACCCATTCTTAGTACTATATTCTACTCCTCTAGTATCTTCACTCTTAATTAAATATTCATCACCATATATCAAAGAAAAATCACTATATTTAATATCAACATCGATTTCATCAAAATAATCATTATCTGAATTCCAAACAGTTGACATTTTACTATTATTAGAATTAGAAGAAAAAGAATCGAATATCAAACTTAATCCACCAAATATAGAACTAAATATAATATATATCAAAAATATAGCAAAAATATAGCAAAAGCCAGCAAATAACATTATTTTTGCTTCCCATAAACAACACACTCTTTACATTTACACAATATCATAT
>CAVJSY010000006.1:0-5965 GCA_963652285.1 Oribacterium sp. | reverse complement strand
AATTTATAATAACTTTCTTAGAAGAACATGTTTATATAAAATATAGATTAAATGTTTGTAAAAGTCCAATAATATATGAATGTGATTTAGATAATATATTTATTAATATTTTAAAGAAATTGTTTAATTTAAATGATATAATAAAAACACTAGCAGATTATTATATTAATTGTAAAAATAATATTGAATATGATACTGTAATATCAGATATAGAAAATAATATAAAAAAAATAAATTTAAAAAAAGAAAAAATATTAGATTTACTTATAAATAATATTATTACTAATAATGAATATAAAGAAAAAAATAATAATTACAATAATGATATATCTATTCTAAAAAAGAAAATAGATATATTAAAAGAAGAAAAAAATAAAAAAAGTATTACTCCTCAAAAATTGATTAATGAAGTAAAAGAGAAGTTAGAATATAAAGATATATTAGAAGATTTTATAAATACTTTCTTAGAAAAAGTAATAGTATATAAAAATAATGATGATAGGAAAGATTTAACATTAGAAATATATATGAATATAGGGAATATTAAAAATACTGTAATATATAAAACTAACTACTTAAAAGAATTTAAAACAAATAAATATAGAGTAATTGTTTATACAATTTAATATTTATCTATATTAGTAGTTACATTCAAGATAATAACCCTAGCATCTTCTATAGAAGAAAAAGCTGTAGATTTATTAAATGAGAGTTTTTATGATGGGGGATCAGTAAATGTAGATGGAGCTAGAATAAAATGTTGGAAAAAAGGGGGACATGGTAATCAGACATTTTTAGAAGTAGTACAAAATTCTTGTAATCTTGGTGTTACTACAAGAACATTTTTTATCGAGAGATTTATTATAAAATTTAATTTAATAAGTAATTCCAAAAAAACTGTAATGTTCAGTTATTTTGGAATAAAATATTGATAATTTTCATAAAATAAGGTAAAATATATTTGAAAGGAAAGAGTTATATGGAAATAAAAAGAGATTATTATTTAAATAAACTTATTGAAGCTAAAAATGATGGACTTATTAAAGTAGTAACAGGAATAAGAAGATCTGGGAAAAGTTATTTACTTAATACATTATTTTATAATTATCTTTTAGAAAATGGAATTAAGAATGATCATATTATAAAGGTTGCATTAGATGATTCTGATAATGATGAATTATTAATTTCTAAAAATTTAAGTAAATATGTTAAGGAAAAGATAATAGATAAAGATGTTTATTATGTAATTCTTGATGAAGTACAACTAGTAGAAAATTTTGAAAGGGTATTAAATGGACTTTTAAGAATACCAAATATTGATATATATGTTACTGGTAGTAATTCAAAATTCTTATCTTCTGATATAATAACTGAATTTAGAGGTCGTGGTGAGGATATAAAAGTGTATCCATTATCATATTATGAATTTATGTCCGTATATAAAGGGGATAAACTTGATGGATGGGTAGAATATATTACTTATGGAGGACTTCCATTAGTTGTATCAATGAATAGTGATGAAAGAAAGACTGCTTATTTAAAAGATCAACAAAAAAATGTATATATAAATGATGTTATTGAAAGAAATGATATAAAAAATGATGCTGAATTAGTTAGTTTGGTTGAAGTAATTTCATCAAGTATTGGTTCGTTATCAAATCCAAAAAAACTTTCTGATACTTTTAAATCAACGGCAGGGTTAAATATAGATCCTAAAACAGTAAGTTTATATCTCAAATATTTAGAAGAAGCTTTCTTAATTGAAAAAGTAGAGAGATATGATGTAAAAGGTAAAAAATATATGAGTACACCTTATAAGTTTTATTTTAGTGATTTAGGACTTCGTAATTCTTTTATTAATTTCAGACAATATGAAGAAACACATATCATGGAAAATGTTATTTATTTAGAGTTAAGAAGAAGAGGATATAATGTTGATGTTGGAGTAGTAGAATTTAGAGAAAGAAAAGAAAATGAATTGACTTATAAACAGCTAGAAATAGATTTTATTGCAAATAAAGGAAATAATAAAATTTATATTCAATCAGCGTTTAGTATGCCAAATGAAGAAAAAATTAATCAAGAAGAAAGACCTTTGTTAAAGGTTAATGATTCATTTAAAAAGATTATAATTGTTAAAGATTATATAAAAAGGACTAGAAATGAAAATGGAATTATAACAATGAGTATATTTGATTTTCTATTAGATCCTGATAGTTTAGATTATTAAAAAATTGTATTGAATAGAGAAATCTATTCTTTTTTCTTTTGATAAGTTACTTATAAGGAGTTATATGTTTGATGGTATAACAGATTTTTTGCTAGATAAGAATAGTTTTACATAGATAGTAATAAAATATTTTATTATTGTCTTTTTTATTTAGTATTATTTATATCTTTATCTCATATAGTTTGATGAGGATGGTATAACATGTACAATACAGATGAAATTGAAATAAAGTGTAGTACCAAACATTTGCCTTTAGAATACAAATTATTAGAATGGCGACTAATTTTAAATAGAGAATTATATGAGAGTAAAGTAATAGATTTAAAAGTTTTCAGTTTAATGGAGCAATCAATACTTGGAAGAATGACTAAAATAAAAAATGAATATAAAGACAAGATAAATGATGGTTTGACAATAGGAAAAAATCATGGTAGCATGTCATCATCCTAGTTATCTTGCTTTTTAAGAACTTGGGAGGAGAGTGAGTAAATAATGGATATAAAAAAAGCAAGAGAAGATTTAAGAAAGGGAAAAACGATTTATGATATGCCACTTAGAGTAGTATATTATGCTCGTGTTTCAACAGATAAGGATGATCAGTTAAATAGTTTGGAAAATCAACAAAACTATTTTGAAGAAATGATAACAGAAAATAAAAACTGGGTATTCTGCGGTGGTTATATAGATGAAGGAATTAGTGGAACTGCTGTAAAAAATAGAGATAGATTTCTAAAAATGATTGAAGATGCTACTCTAGGAAAAATAGATATGGTGGTTACAAAAGAAATATCAAGATTCTCAAGAAATACTGTTGATAGTATAAAATATACAGAGTATTTATTAAAGCAGGGAGTTATTGTATATTTTCTATCTGATAATCTTAATACAATTCAAGAGGATTCGGAATTTAGACTTACAATAATGTCAAGTTTGGCTCAAGATGAAGTTAGAAAACTATCAGAAAGAGTTAAATTTGGTGTTAATAGAATGATTAAAGACAGAAAACTTATTGGTGGTAATTTAACTGGATATTTCAAAAAAGATGGAAGATATGAAATTAATCCAGCAGAAGCACCAATAATTACATATCTTTTTGAAACTTATGCTTCTGGAAAAGTTGGACTTAAAAAGATAGGACAAGATCTTGCCAAAATGGGATATTTAAATTCAAAAGGTGAACCTTATTCTGGGACAACAATGGCAAAGTTTTTAACTAATCCTAGATATAAAGGATATTATACTGCTAGGTTAACTGAGGTTGAAAATTATAAAACACATAAAAAGAAAAAAGTTCCAAAAGAAAGACAAATAATTGAAAAGGATGATAGAGTTCCAGCAATTGTATCTGAAGAGTTATGGAATAAAGCAAATGAACTTCACGAGATGAGAAAAAAATCATCGGCAAGACACATTCTAAATTCTGAAAAATCATTAGAAAATTCAAAATATAGCTGTTTATTGTATTGCAAGGATTGTGGTAATGTCTTTATAAGAGCTGGTGGAAGTAATAGAGCAAATAATCCTACATGGTCTTGTAAGAAATATAAGACTGAAGGTGTTGGTGCTTGTGCTTCACCAATCTTAAGGGAAGATTATCTAGATAAGATATTTGTACAAATATTTAGTGATTTTATAGATAATAAAAAAGAATATTTAAATCAAGTAATAAATGAATATGAGAATATTATAAGCAGTAATAAGAGTTCTGATGATATTGAAAGTATAAACAATCAAATTATAAAAATAGAAAAGCAAAAGGATAAACTATTAGATTTGAGTATTAAAGGATTGATTGATGATTTAGAGTTTAAGAAAAGAAATGATAAGTTTAACAATGAAATTAATTCTTTAAAAGCAAAAATTGATAGACTTAATAATCCTGATGCAGAACTTATAAAATTAAAGGGAAAAATAACAGAAGTTAGAAATACTCTTACTTCAAAAGTTGATTTACAAAGTCAACTACCTAATTTAATGAGAATATTGGTTGAAAGAGTAGAAGTTGAAAAAATAAATGGTGATAGAAAACATGTAAGACTAATTATTTATTTCAATTTTAATGCAGATACAATATACAGAGAATTAGAAATTGATAACAAAAGAAAAAAACTTGAGTTATCAAATTTTTATCCAAAAAAATGTTCTTGTACTGACACAGAGATTCAAAATAGTCAGTACAGGAACATTGAAATTGATTGTGGAAGTCTTGAAAATAAAGGAAAAAATGCTCTTTTATGTTCCGATAGTAACACCAAGCAATCCAGGTTTTGTTGAATTAGGAAGAAGATTAGGAAAAGATAAACTATTTAAATATATAAATGCCTTTGGATTTGGTGAAAAAACAAACATAGATTTAAATGGAGAAAGTAGGGGAATATTATTTTCATTAGATAAAGTAGGTCCAGTAGAACTCGCTACTACATCTTTTGGTCAAGGAGTAAGTGTTACTGCAATACAACAAGTAGTCTAGTAAATGATACCTTTACAATAGCTACAATGAATGTTATTTTAGAATTAAAATATTAAAAAAGTAACAAAATTATTAAATAGCAATGCAAGAAAACGTGTAAGATATATGTAAGATGATTGATATTATATTTTACTTGTGGTATAATATTATTATAAAAATAAGAGGTGATTTTAATGGACAAATATGTTCCACCATTTACTATTTCAAACAGAATGCTAGAACTTGTTGGAAGTATAATGGAAAAAGTTGGAAAATTAGATAATTTCAGTAATTTAAATAAAATGCCAGTATTAAGAAGAAATAATCGTATACATTCGATACATTCATCTTTAGCTATTGAAGCAAATTCTTTATCATTTAATCAAGTTAAAGATGTTATTAATGGTAAATTAGTACTTGGTGATCAAAAAGAAATACAAGAAGTAAAAAATGCTTATAAAGCATATGAAATGATGAAAGAAGCTAATCCTTATAGTATTAAAGATTTATTAAAAATACATGGTGTTATGACCTTTCTAACTGTAGAAGAATCTGGAACATTTAGAACTGGTGATGAAGGTGTATTTGACGAAAATGGTAATTGTATATTTATAGCACCAAAGCCAGAATTTGTAGAAGCATTAATGAATAATTTATTTGATTGGATGAAAAAATCTAAAGAAGAAATACATCCACTGATACTATCTTCCATATTTCATTATGAGTTTGTATTCATCCATCCATTCTCAGATGGAAATGGAAGAACTGCTAGATTATGGCAAAATATAATACTATCTAATTGGAAAGAAATATTTGAGTATGTACCTATAGAGTCTCAAATTGAAAAATATCAAGATGATTATTATAAAACCATTAATAATTGTAATAATGCTGGTAATTCAAATGAATTTATAGAATTTATGTTAAATATGATTGATAAAGAACTTGATAATTTACTTGATAGCACTAAGAAAGAAATAACGCATATTAGTTCTTATGTAACAAAGTTATTGGAGGTAATGGATTACAATATTCCAATGACTGCATATGAAATAATGGATAAATTAGGCTTAAAGTCAAAAGATTCTTTTAGAGATAATTATTTAAACCCTGCTTTAGATAATGGTTTAATAAAAATGACACAACCTGATAAACCAACTAGTAAAAATCAAATGTATTATAAAGATTAGATTTTTCAAGAAAATGAATACATCTAAATAACTTTTATTTATTTTTTGTAGAACTTAAGTACTTAGGTTCTTTTTTTAGTTTTATAAAATAAAATT
>CAVJSY010000005.1:0-8941 GCA_963652285.1 Oribacterium sp. | reverse complement strand
TAGGAGTTAATACTGAATATTTAAAAAGTTCAAGAACAGTTAAAAGTAATATTAGTTATGATATATTGTTAGAACTTACAACAGAAGCCTATTCTATTTCAAGAAAAGTTGATTCTGGTGTATTAAATTATTCTTCTTTCATCTCAAATTATATAGATGAAAAACTAGAAATATTTGAAGAAAATATATTAATAAATTGGGATAGCATTGAATTTATATGTAAATTTGATAAATCAAGATGTCATGAATTTGATGGTCAAGTAGATATAGATTACTTTATTGGAAGAAAAATAGATGAGTACACTTTATTATTATTAGGTGTTAAAAAATCTAACGATATGTATTATCCAGTTACTAGTCAGCTAATAGATGAAATTTCCGAAAGAGGAAAAAATGTTCTAAATAAATATCTTAGAAATCAAGTATTATTATTACCAAATTCTTTGAAAATAGATGATGGTGTTGGATTCTGCAAAAGAGGAAAGGTACTTCACGATAAAAATGATAAAGAAATACAAGATAAATTACATAATTTGTATGAATTAGCAGTGCAATATAATTGTACAATTGATGTTAGTGACATGCTTGATTTCCAACTTACTAAAATCAATAGTGTATATGAGGCACTAACAAAAATGACTTATTGTCTAGAAAATGGCACTAAGATTGATACAAGTGAATTAGGTAAAGTACCTCATCAAATTTTGGGATTGGTAAGCAGATTAAACAATTTAACAACCTTAACACCTGATAAATCAGCAGAGTTAATCAAAGTATTACAAGAAGAAGTTAAAAGATTAGCAGTGCAAAATACAGAACTTCAAATATCTAATGAGGAACTAAGTGGTTCCAATCAAGCTCTTCAAGAAGAGAATGAAATATTGCAAGCAAAAAATAATGAACTAACAACTACTATAGCTGGTGTAAGGAAATTAGTAATTTAAAATAAAAACAGTGTTACTTTATTGTAGCACTATTTTTTATATCCATCATAATTGGTAAAATAATTGGAACTCTTCCTGTTTTATCTGATAAAAATGGCATTAATGTATTAATTAATTCTTGTTTAATATCATTGTATGTTGCATTTTTATCTTTTAATTTATTAATTATTATTTTTTCACTATATTTTTCTATTTGTTTTATTAATGCTTCATTTTCATTAACTAGTATATAACCTCTGGTAGTTATAGATGGAGTTGCTAAAAGTCTTCTTCTTGCTATGTCAATATTTGCAATTATTACTAATATACCATTAGATGACATTAATTTACGATCTTTTATAACTACATTACCAACGTCTCCAATTCTAGAGCCATCTACATATACATCTCCTGCAGTTACTTTACCTGATTTACGAATATCTTTTTTTGATATTGATAAAACATCTCCATTTTCTAGGATAAATGTATTTTCTTTTGGAACTCCGCAACTTATTGCTAAATCACAATGTTCTTTTAACATTCTATATTCTCCGTGATATGGAGCAAAATATTCAGGTTTGAATAATCTTATCATTAACTTTAATTCATCTTTATTAGCGTGTCCTGATGAATGTATTTCTGTCATAGAGTTAGTATATACTTTAACTCCTTTTAAATATAGTTTATTTATTGTTTTGTGTACTGAAGCTGCATTTCCAGGAATAGGGGAAGATGAGAATATTACAACATCATTAGGCATTAATTTTATTTGCTTATGACTTCCTGCTGCTATTCTTGATAATGCTGCTAAAGGTTCACCTTGGCTTCCAGTACAAAGTAAACATACACTTTCAGGTTTTAATTTATTAGCTTCTTCTGGAGAGATAATTATTTTACGATCTTTTATATATCCACATTTAATTGCAATATCAATAGATGTATCCATACTTCTTCCAAATAAAGCAACTTTTCTTTTATATTTTCTACATATTTCTATTATGTGCTTTAATCTATAAATATTAGATGCAAATGTTGCTAATATAATTCTATTATTTTTAGAATTTTCAAATATTTCGCTTATATTTTCATCTACAATAGATTCTGAAAGTGATGTACCAGGAACTGTTGCATTAGTAGAGTCACTCATTAATAGTTTAACTCCCTTTTCTCCAATTCTTGCCATTTTATGTAGATTTGCCATAGGACCTATAGGTGTTAAATCAAATTTAAAATCACCTGTCATAACTATAGTTCCATTTGGTGAATGTAATGCTATTCCATGTGAATCTGGAATAGAGTGGGTAGTTCTAAAAAATTCTATATTAAAATATTTTGTTTTTATTGTTGTATCTTCATTATAAATAATTAAATTTTTATATCTTATATTTCTTTCTTCTAATTTTTTATCAATTAAAGCTTTAGCTTGGGCTGGAGCATATATTTTTGGAATATTTACTGTTTGCAATAAAAAAGGAATTCCTCCTATATGATCTTCATGTCCATGTGTTATTAATAAAGCTTTAATTTTATCTTGGTTTTCTTTTAAAAATGTGTAATCTTGAATAACATAGTCAATTCCTAATAATGAATCTTCTGGAAACATAACTCCAGCATCTACTATGATTATTTCTTCTTCATGCATTACACAATACATATTTTTTCCAACTTCGCCTAGTCCTCCTAGAGCGAAAACTTGGGTATTGTTTGTGTCTTTCATTTATACTTCCTTTCTATAATTTTTAAATCCGTTACAAAAAAATAATATAAAATTAATTAAAAGTTTCCCACCAATGTATTAATTATAGCAAAAAAATAGAAAAATATCAAGTTGCTCTTGATAAAAAAAATAATTTATACTATAATTAATTTATGGTAAGAGAATAATACTTAAAGAAAGAGGTATATAATATGAATAATGAAAAAGAAAAAGTTATAAGTATTTTTAATGAGTGTCCCGTAAAAGAAAGTACCGATTATTACGAAGTTGCTTTAGTTCCAGATGATAAATTCGATTTAGATAAGGATTCAGAAAATAATGATAGTTTATCTAAATTTATTATTTTAGGAAAAAATATTCCTATTGATAAATATGAAGAAATTACTAATTCAATAATTAAGTTTACTAGTAGTCATTCTAATGGTGCTAATGGTAAGATTTATATTGTTTCTGATGAAGCAGAAGAATATGCTAATTGGTTATATAATAAATATCAAGGATTTGTAGCAATTTGTACTATTAATGAATTAATTGATAAATATAATAAGTTACATAATGTTTCTGTAGTTAATGAACCAGTGGTAGAGAACAATGTAAATATGGGAACTGGTATTACTCCAGAAGTTAAGACTGATGTTCCTACTAGTGAAGTTACTCCTGTAGCAAGTGCTAATAGTACTATTGAGGAGGTAAAGACAGTAGATAATTTTGCAAATAATGTTTCTAATATGGCTAGTGTTAATCCAACTGTTAATAGTAATGAAAATATAAATACTGTAACTCCTTCTGTTAGTGAGCCTAGTTTTAATGTTCCTAGTACTGATAATGTAGTAAGTATAAATAGTGCTAGTAATAATGTGGTTACACCAACTGCTATAGAGCCACAATCTATTAATCCTATTAACATGGAAACACCTAAACCTAGTTTAACTCCTGTAGAACATAGTAATGATCCTGTTAATACAAATAATAATGTTCGTACTTTAAAACCTTCTTTTGGTAGTAGATTAGGTAGAGCAGCTTTTGTTAAATTTCCAATATTCTTATTAACTATAATGGCAATAGGGGCTATAGGTATATTTGCAGGTAGAATGTTTTATACCTATATTAGTCAAAAGTAATAAGAGTTAATATTTAATTTATGGGTTTACAATACATCCCAATATATATTAATATACTAATAGTTTAGTGGTGCTAAACTATTTTTTATATCCTAATTGATAATTTACTATATCATTTAATGATTTATATATAATTATGTCTAGTAGTTGTTAACATACTAGACTTTTTCTTGCTAAATCTTTTTATATGTGTTATTATTTATTTGGGTAGAGAGGATGTAATTATGGATTTGAATAATATTAAAATTCCTAGGCATGTTGCTATTATATTAGATGGTAATGGTAGATGGGCTAAGGAAAGAGGTTTACCAAGAAGCAAAGGACATGATGCAGGATTTAAGAATATGATTAGTTTAAGTAAGTATATTTTATCTTGTGGAGTAGAAGTACTTAGTTTATATTGTTTTTCTTGTGAAAATTTTAAGAGAAGCAAAGAAGAAGTAGATCATCTTATGAATATCTTTACTAAATTATTTAAAAGTAAAACTAAAGAATTTAATAAAAATAATATTAAGGTAGTTTTTTCTGGAAGGGATGAGCCTCTTAGTAAAGAGGTTATTGAAGGAAGAAATTATATGATGGAGAATACTAAAAATAATACTGGTGGTATTTTAAATATTTGTCTTAACTATAGTGGTAGGACAGAAATAATAGATGCTGCTAAAAAAATAGTTGATGCAGGTATTAAGAGTAATGATATAGATGAAGAGTTATTTTCTTCTTATTTATATCAAGATTTACCTGATGTAGATTTAATGATAAGAACTAGTGGGGAATTAAGATTATCTAATTTCTTATTATGGCAAAATTCTTATGCAGAATTTTATTTTCCTAAAACTTATTTTCCTGATTTTGATGAGAAAGAATTTGATAAGGCATTAATAGAATATACTAAAAGAGATAGAAGATTTGGTGGTATTAATTATAATATAGATAATAAAAGTAATGGAGATGGTAAAAATGAGTAAAATTAAAGATATTAAAGGAAGAGAAATATTGGATTCTAGAGGAAATCCTACAGTTGAAGTAGATGTTATATTAGAAAGTGGAATAAAGGTTACAGCTTCTGTTCCAAGTGGAGCATCTTGTGGAGTTAATGAGGCTTTAGAACTTAGAGATGGTGATCCATCAAGATATAATGGTAAGGGGGTATTAAAAGCAGTTAATAATGTTAATACTATTATTCGTAATAATATTATTGGTATGGATTCATTAAATCAAAGAGAAATTGATAATAAGTTATTAGAGTTAGATGGAACAGAAGATAAAAGTAATTTAGGTGCTAATGCTATATTAGGTGTTTCCCTAGCGTGTTTAAAAGCAGCTGCAATGTACTCTAATAAGGAATTATACGAATATATTGGTAATGGTAGATTATTACCTAGATGTATGATGAATATTTTAAATGGTGGAGCTCATGCTGAGAATGGGTTAGATATTCAAGAATTTATGATAATACCTTCTAAAGATAATTATAGTGATAACTTAAGAATGGGAGCAGAAGTATTTCATAGTTTAAAAAATATTTTAAAGAAACGTGGTCTAGCTTGTGGAGTAGGAGATGAAGGGGGTTTTGCTCCTAATATTAATTCTACTTATGAAGCACTAGATTTAATTAGTGAAGCTATTAATAGTACAGATTATATATTAGGAAAAGATATATTCTTTGGTTTAGATGTAGCGGCTTCAGAATTTTATAAAGATAATATATATCATTTTGAAGGTAAGGATATGACTAAAGAAGAAATGCTTGATTTTTATGTTGAGTTAATTAGTAAATATCCTGTTATATCAATTGAAGATGGTATGGCTGAAGAAGATTATGATGGTTGGAAAATATTAACAGATAAGTTAGGTGATAAGATACAATTAGTAGGTGATGATTTATTTGTAACTAATCCTAAATTATTACAAAAAGGAATTGATATGGGAATTGCAAATGCTATATTAATAAAATTAAATCAAATTGGTAGTGTTAGCGAAACTATAGATACAATTAATCTTGCTAAGAAGAATGGTTATAAAACTATTATTTCTCATAGAAGTGGTGAAACAGAAGATAATTATATCGCGGATTTTGCAGTAGCGTTAGAATTAGGTCAAATTAAAACTGGTTCTATGTCTAGAAGTGATAGACTTAGTAAATATAATAGATTAACAAGAATAGAGGAACAAGTTAAGTAGGTGGGTATGTTGAAAAAAATAATTACTATATTACTTATATTTATCTTTATGACTGGTTGTAAGCAGGAAACAACAGATCAAGAAGAAAAAAGTGAATATTTAGCATATAAAAGTGATTTAGTTGATAGAACTGAATTTTCAGAAAATGATGATTTACCATGTGATATTACTATATCTATAAATAGAGTTAACGATGAATCTGTAAGTTATACTACTATTATTTCAAATGCTAAGGAAAATATGAATGATATAAAAATGATGATCGTACATAATTATTTTACAGAAGAGGTTTTTCCTACTATAGGAGTATTTGACAAAGGTAGAAACCTTACCGCTTCTGATACATCCAATATTACTTTAGTTGGCTATATTGATACAACTAAAGATATTAAGAAACTTGATTTAGAATTAAAAATATGGATTGAATATACAACCGAAGATGGTGAAGTAAAAGATATTTATTATAAAACGACAAAATAAATATCTTTTTTGTTTTATATTAATTATGGTGATAGCATGAAAGTTAAATTATTTGATGAATCTGATGAAAAGGATTTAGAAAGTGATATTAATGATTTTATAAGTAAAAATGATCCTGAGATTATTGATATTAAATTTAGTGTTTCTAATAGTGTTTATAGCGAGGAACAAATATATTGTTTTTCTTGTTTAATTATATATAAATAATTGACTTGTGTTTTTCTATATGTTATATTAATTACTAGTTTGGTGGGGTATTAGTATGCAATTTAGTAGTAAATTATTTAGAAATATTTATAAATTATTTGATGATTTAGAAATAAAATTTGATATTTGTATTGATGAGTTTACTAAAAGAAAAATGTTAAATGAAATCTGTAACTTAGTAGTAAGAGAAGCATTTTTATTAAGTGAATTAGAAACTTACATAATTAGATGTTATTATGGAATATATGAAAGTGCTATAGGATCTACTTTTTCTGAAATTAGCATTGCTGTAGGTTGTAATGAAAGTAAAGTAAAAGTAATCTACATTCAATCTATGAAAAAAATCTATAATTATATTAGAAGGCAAAATAAAATAAGAGAGTATGGTACTGATAGTATATATTCATTAAATAGTATTGATTATGATACTTTAGAATTATTTGAAAAAAATAAAATAATATATTTATCAGATTTAGTAGGATTAAGTAATGAAGATATATTTTTATTATTTAGACAGAAAAATATGAAACTATTTCCTGTATTTGATAATGATGTAGTTTATAGTCAAACTTTAAAAGATTATTTTACGTTTTTAGAAAATTTCGAAAGAAAAGATAGAACTACTAAACCTTTAATGCTAGAACTTAACAGCAAGTAAATACTTGCTTTTTGTTTGGTTATTTGCTATAATTATATAGTCTTTTATACTTTATAAAAAATTATGAAAGGAGAGTTTATGAGTAAAATTAAGATTTTTGCCCTTGGAGGGCTTAATGAAAATGGAAAGAATATGTATGTTGTTGAAGTCGACAAAGATATTCTAGTAATTGATGCTGGGCTTAGATATGCAGATGAAACAATGCTTGGTATTGATTATTTAATTCCAAATATAGAATATTTAAAAGAAAATAAGAAAAGAATAAAGGGAATATTTTTAACACACGGTCATGATGAAAATATTGGAGCATTGTCTGATATAGTTAAAGATTTAGAGGGAATTAATATTTATGCTTCTAAGTTTACTATGGATATAGTTAGGAAGGAATTTGAAACATCTAAACTAAGTACTGATAACTTGGTTGAAATTCCTGCTTATAAGACTATAAACTTAGGTAATATTAGCGTGTTTCCAGTAAACTTATCACATTCAATACCAGATAATTTTGGTTATGCTATATATACTAAAGATGGTGTTATTTTCTTTGCATCTGATTTTGTATTTGATGCAATGATGAGAGGACATTATCAAACTGATATTGGTAAACTTGCATATATTGGAAAGCAAGGAGTATTATGTTTAATGACTGAATCTGTTTATGCTGATAAACGTGGTCATACAGCACCTAATCATCGTATTTCTAATTTGATTAGGGAAACTTTTGGACACGCTCAGGGAAGAATTATTTTTAATGTATTGAATTCACATTTATATAGAATACAAGAATTATTTAATGAAGTATCAAAGACTGATAAGAAAATAGTTATTATGGGTAAGAGATTACAAAATATAATTAATGATGCTATGGAGAATAAATATTTACATATTGATAAGAAGTTTATAGGAGATTTATCTAATATTAATGATAAAAATGTAGTAATTATTAATTCTAATGAGAGAGAAAAACCATATTCTAATATTATGAAAATTGTATCCGGATATGATAAGTTTATTAAATTAAAAGAAGATGATACTGTATTTTTAGCAACTCCAGTTTATGAAGGTAGAGAAAAAACTTATTATAAATTACTTGATGATATTTCTAAACAAGGAGTAGATGTTGTTAGTTTACCTCCATCTAAATACTTATCACATCATGCTTCTAGTGAAGATTTAATGATGATGATAGATTTAATGAGACCTAAATATTATTTTCCAGTAAAAGGAGAATATAGATTACAAGTTGCTAATGCGGAACTTGCTAGTAAAGTTGGTATAAATGATAATAATATATTACTTAAAGAAAATGGAGATGTAATTACATTTGTAAATGGTAAGTTAGTAGAAAATTATGAAAAAGTTCCTTGTGGTTTTGTTTCTATTGATGGAGATTCTAGTGATGATGTTGGGGAAGTAGTATTAAAAGATAGAGAAATGCTTTCTGATAATGGTATTGTTATAATATCTGCCACTATAAATAAAAAGAGTAAAGAAATTTTAGCGGGTCCTGAGATATTGACAAGAGGATTTGTTTATGTAAAGGATAGTACTTTACTAATAGATGAGATGAAAAATATTTGTTTAAATATTATTAAGAATAATACTCATAATAGTTATATTGAATATAATAAAATTAAAAATACTATTAGAG
>CAVJSY010000004.1:0-9439 GCA_963652285.1 Oribacterium sp. | reverse complement strand
TTAGATATTGCTAAATGTTATCAAAAGTTTTATAATTTAGTTAATGAAGGCAAAGTAAGTGAGATAGATGACTATATTAGAATTGGAGCATTTTTCTATAATGATGATATAAATGAATTAGACACTATTCTAGGTAATATGTTAGACATTGAACTTAAAAAAAGAGTAATTGGAAAGGTAAGGGAAATGTATACTATGAATGATGATTACACATTAACTAAAGAAGCAGCAGATCAATATGGCGAATTTTTATATTATGGCTGGAAGGAAGAATTTATTGAAGATGGAAAAAGAATAGGAAGACTTGCTGGAATAAAAGAAACTGTCTTAAAAATGATTAAATCTATGTTAAAAAAGAAAATATCATATCAAGATATAAGCGATATTTCTGGTGAGACTGTAGAAGAAATAAAAGAAATAGAAAAATCTATGAAGTAGAACTCTATTTCTTTTTTAAATCTGTCAAAACTAAATTAGAAGTACGGCTTAGATTTATATTATCTACAGCCGTTTTTTTAAAATATACTAGACAAAATTAAATAAATATTGTAAAATTAAATCTCGGTAATTAAGTTAAGGATGTGTGTAATTATGAAGAAAACAAAAATAATATGTAGTATAGGACCATCTAGTTGTAATGTAGAAACAATGGTAAAAATGGTTGAAAGTGGAATGGATGTAGCAAGAATTAATTTTTCTCATGCCACAGAAGAAGAAAAAGAAAATGTAGTATCAACAGTTAAAAAAGTCAGAAAAATAACAGGTAAAAATATAGCAATATTATATGATACAAAAGGACCAGAATTTAGAAATGGTAATTTAGAAAATGGAAGTATAGAATTAGTTGAAGGAGCATTAATTAGAATAGTAAAAGAGAAAGTATTAGGTAATAGTACTATGTTTAGTGTTAATCATAAAGAAGCAATAGATTCAATTAATGTAGGAAATATAATTTTATTAGAAAATGGTTTAATGAAATTAGAAGTAATATCAAAAGAAAGCGATGGTATAACTTGTAAAGTAATAACACCAGGAATTTTAGGAAATAAAAAAAGTTTAAGTGTTCCTAAAGTAAAATTAGATATTCCATTTATAAGTAAAGAAGATAGAGAAGATATAATATATGCAATAAAACATGATGCTGATTTTATAGCCTTATCTTTCGTATCATCTAAAGAAGATGTATGTGATGTAAGAAAAATATTAAGAGAATATAATTCAAATATAAAGATAATTTCAAAAATAGAAAGTGTAACTGGAATAGATAATTTAGATGATATTATATCAGTATCAGATGGAATAATGGTAGCAAGAGGAGACTTAGGAGTAGAAGTACCAATGGAAGATTTACCATATTATCAACAATTAATAATTAATAAATGTAGACAAAATGGTAAAATTGCTATAGTAGCAACTGAAATGTTAGAATCTATGAAGAAAAATATAAGACCAACTAGAGCAGAAGTAACTGATATATCTTATGCCGTAGCAACAGGGGCAGATGCTGTAATGTTATCAGGAGAAACAACTACTGGTAAAAATCCAATAGAAGCAGTAAAATATATGGCAAAAGTATGTGAAAGTACTGAAAAACATATAGAATATGTAGTAGATAGTTCTTGGGTATCAAAAGATATAAAAGGATCTATTGCTAGTTCTGTAGTAAATTCTGCAAATCTCTTATCCGCAAAAATGATTATTGTAGCAACAATGACTGGTAAAACTGCTAGCGTTATAAGCAATTTAAGAAGTAAAAGCATAATAATAGCAAATTGTATATCAGAAAGTGTAGCAAGAAGTCTAGCCTTAAATTGGGGAGTATATACTAGCATTACTACAATACATAACACAACAGATGAAATCGTTGATGACGCAATAAATTATGCAATAAACTCTAAAGATATTTCTAAAGATGATATAGTAATAATAACTGGAGGATTTCCTCAAAATAAAGATACTAATTTTATGAAAATAGAAAAAATATAAACTTGTCAAAAAGTCATTTTTATGTTATTATGTATATAGATGAAAGAAATTTCATAAAATATTAAAGGAACACTTAATATGTTCGTGTTGAGTGTTGCCGTATTTTTTGGGTTCCACCTAAATCATTACTGAGTTAGGTAGATTTCTCTTATATTAAAACTATAAATAGTAGAAATAATAAAAGGATTATAATAATTAAAGAGAAAATCAAAAAAAAAAGAATGATGTGACTTTTTTATGAAAATGTTACATAATTTAAAATCAATTTTATGTAAAAATATTACATATAGAAAGATAAGTAAAATTCTCTTTCTTTTTTCTAAATTTTATGTAAAAATGTTACAATTTTGTAGTATTATATTCTTTGTCGTTGGTGAATGAAAGGATTTAAAAATGATAACAAAAGAAAATAATATTAATATTAATGAAAATGACGTTAAAAAAATTGATGTCATAGAAAGACTATTAAATAAAAAAATATCAATAAAAGAAGCCATGTTTGAGCTTAACAAATCAAGGCAACAAATATATGTATTAAGTAAAAATATAAAAATTATGGTAAAGAAGGTCTAATACATAAAAATCGTGGTAAACAATCTAACTTTAAAATACCTAAAATTATTATTGAAGAAATAGAAAATTTATATTTAGATGAATACTACGATTATAACTTTCAAGCTTTTTATGACGAACTAACTGAAAATGAAAAATACAAAGATAAATATGAAATATCATATTCAACTTTGTATAAAGAGTTTCTTAGTGATGACATAATTTCACCTAACGCTCACAAAGAAACAATTAAATTATACAACGAAAGAATGAATAATGCAATAAACGAAAAGAAAGATATCGCCGAAGAAAAAATAGAGCTATACCAATCAAGACAAATTTCTTTTGAAAGAGCGCATATAAGAAGATCTAGCAATCAGTATGCTTTTGGACAAGAAGTTCAAATGGATGCTTCACCAAAAATATGGTTTGGTGATGTAATTACACACTTACATCTAGCCGTCGATAAAGGTACTAAGAAAGTCCTTTTTGGATGGTTTGAATATGAAGAAATTACTAGAGCCTATTTTATATTACTATATAATATAATTATTAATTATGGTATTCCAAAAAGAATTAAAACAGATAATAGAACTACATTTTCCAATCAAGAAAATAAGGTTGATACAACACAATTTGGTAGAATATGTATTGAATTGGGTATTGAATTAATAACTACTAGTGTGGCCACAGCAAAGGCTAATGTAGAAAGAGAAAATAGAACATTTAAAGATAGACTTATTGCTGAATTAAGGCATGAAGGTATAACAAATATTGACGAAGCCAATAGATATTTAAATGAGATATTTATTCCGAAAATGAATAAGAAATTTTCTTATGAAATAGACAAAAGAAATTCTATGATGAAGGAAAATAACCATTCAGAAGAAGAACTTAATTTAATAATATCTGAAAGAACAACAAGAATAATTGATAATGCTTCATCAATTAAATATGATAATAAATACTATGTGCCAGTAGATTATAATACTGGTGAAGTTGTAAACTATATGAAGAAAACAGAGTGTATAGTTATATTAACTTATAATGCTGAATTATGGTGTAAAATAGAAAATAAATTTTATTTATTAGAAGAAATCGAAAGTAGAAATACAACAATGAAAAAAGAGAAAGAAAACAATAAACTAGTAGAAAAAAAGAAATACGTTCCACCAAAAGATCATCCTTGGAGAAAAAATATGATGCTTAAACATTAAAAGTGGGGCTCTGCCCCAAACCCCGAGGTTTAGCGAAATGGATTAACAAAAAAAGAAACTAAAAAAAGAACTGTGTCACCAACGACTTCAGTTTCTTTTTTTGTATAATCATTACTTAATACTCAGGTTGCTCCTCAGCATTGCCTTGCCCTTTAAGTAACAATAATATTATATTAAAATTAAAAAAAATAAGCAATATAAGAATTGTAACATTTTTATATAAAATTAACTGGTATATTGATTTTATAACATCAAAACATATGTAACATTTTTACATAAAATTAGCCTATTATTTATGTAACATTTTTACTTAAAATTCACACTAAAATTTTACTTTTGCTTTTTATATATTATATGCAAGTATTTATTTTTGTTTCATATATTCTAATCTTAATTTATCTGCTACTGTTACTATAAATTCTGAATTTGTTGGTTTTGCTTTGTCTATATCTATGCTATGACCAAAAACTTCTTCCATTAAATCCCAGTTACCTCTATTCCAACTTACTTCGATAGCATGTCTTATAGCGCGTTCTACTCTTGATACTGTAGTATCATATTTAGTGGCAACATCTGGGTATAATTCTTTTGTTATTCCTCCTATAATATCAGGATTATTATATATCATCATTATTCCTTCTCTTATATATTGATATCCTTTTATATGTGATGGCATTCCTAGTTCATGTAATATTTTTGTTACAGATATTTCTAGATTATTATTATATAGATTTAGAGTTTTATTTTGTTGTTTTTCAAATACTTCTAAAATTCTACTTTCTAAATCTTGTAATTCAAATGGTTTTAATATGTAATAATTTACACCATATTCACTTACTTTTCTTATTATATTTGGAGCATTATATGATGTTTCTACAATTATATTTTTTTGAATTTTTCTTTTCTTTAATTCTTCTAGGACAGTCATTCCATCTTTTTTAGGCATTATTAAATCTAGTAATACTAAATCGTATTTTCCATCTTCATTAATAATCGCTTTTAAACCATCATTTCCGTCATAATAACAATTAGTTATTTCTATTTGTTTATTATTTTTAAAATATTTTTTAACCATTTCAGTTAAACTTACATTGTCATCAATCATTAGTACTTTAATTTTTTCCATTTATTTATTCCTTCTTTCCTTATTTTCAAATTTATTATATTACAATGTAATGTCTTATTATGTCGAATTATTATATAAAAACTAAAAAAGAGAAGTATTTTTGTTTTAAATACTTCTCTAACAATTATTTTCTATTATTTTCTTTATTTTATCTTTGTTACTTGAAACTTTTCCAATGATTACTCCATTTACTTTTTCTAATTCTAATATTTGTTTAATATTATCTTTTCTAACGCCTCCACCATATATTATATTTGGTATTACGTTATATTTTTCTTTTAGATAATTATAAATAGAATTTATGTCATTTTCTATTTCTTTTATGTCTGGAACTTCTTTTAACTTTAGTGGTTCATAGGCAAAAATTACGAAATCAATATGATTAATATTAGCGCATATTTCATCTAAATCTTTAATAGCATCTTCTACGATACCATTTTCACCAAAACATACTATTGGCATGATATTTGATTCTAAACAGGCAATTAGTTTTTTGTTTATTTGTTTTGGTGTTTCATTAAAATTTTTTACTCTTTCATAATGTCCTACTAAACAATATTCTACACCTAAACTTTTTAATTGTAAAGTAGAAATTTCACCTGTAAGGTTTCCGTTTGTATGTTCCGATACATTTTGAGCACCTATTCCCCAATTAGATTGATTTATAAAATTTTCTAGATATATATTTGAGGGACAAATAATTAAATTATTATCTGTTTCTATATTGTTAGTTGTTTCTATATATTCATATACTTCATCATATTCTAGTGTCATTTTGTGATTTAGTACTATTAGTTTCTTCATCGTCTTTACCTCCTATTATTTTTCTTATTTTTTCAAATGTTGATATTTTTAGTTTTGGTTTATGCATGATTGCTATTTTATATACTTCTAGTATTTGTTCGGCAAAATATCTTGAGGAATGAGTTTCTGCTGATATTCTTGCTTGTTTGCTTAATGATTGTAATAGATGTCTATCATTAAATAGTTCTATTATACTTTTTTTGTATTCTTTTCTAGTTTCAAATACTTTTCCATTTAAATTATTTATTACTGTATCTGTAAAACTTTCATCATTTATACATACTACTGGAAGTGATGCTGCCATGGCTTCTATTACCGTTAATCCTTGGGTTTCTGTATGAGATGCGGTTGCAAATACATTTGCTATTAAATAGTAATTACTTATTTTATCCCATGGTACTTTTCCTGTGAATATTACATTATTATTTATTTTATTTTTATAGCAATATTCTTTATAGTTTTCTAGATCTGGTCCATCTCCTACTATTAGTAATTTTATTTTAGGTGATACTTGGATAAGGGACTTCATACTTGATAGTAGTAGGTCTATATTTTTTTCTGTTCCTATTCTTCCTACAAATAAAATTACAAAGTCATCTTTTTCTAGATTTAATTTTTTTCTTAATTCATTAATATTAATATTTTTATTGTTTTCTATATAAAATTTTTCAATATCTATTCCTGTTGGTACTATATAGACATTTCTATCTACTCTATATTTCTTTTTGAATAATTCGTAAGCTTTTTTTGTTGGAACTACTAATTCGCTTATTGTTTTATCACAATAAAATAATGTTAGGTATTCTACTATTTTTTTACTTGATTTATTGAAATATCCATGTGTTATATAGTGAACATAATCTTCATACATTGTATGATATGTGTGTACTAATGGTATATTATATTGTTTTGATACTATTCTAGCAAATGTTCCTACTCCAAATTCTGTTTGGGAATGGATTACATCTAAATTCCATTTTTTTATTATTTTTAAGGCTTTCATGGAATATATTCCTGTTAATCTATAATCATATATTCCTGTTGGTATTCCTGGTATTCTAATTATTTTGTTATTTTCTTCAAATTTATATTGGAGATTTTCTGCATTTACTGTAACTATATAGACAGTATGGCCTTTTTTTTCTAGGCCTTTTTTTAGCATTAGGACGCTGGTAGTTACTCCATTTATATAAGGAGTATAAGTATCTGTAAATATTCCTATTCTCATACTTTTTCCTTCTTTCTATAAGTCATTAGGCAGATTCCTCCTATTATTATTGCTAGATAATAACTTATTAATCTCCATAATAACATACTTGCTGTTAAGATATTTCCTTTTATTAGGTATGAGAAGAAGAAGATATATCCATATTCTATTCCTCCTGTACCTCCTGGTATTGGTACAAATGATCCCATTACCATTATATATGCTACAGTGACAATACTATCTATGAATTTAATATCATGATATCCTAGGCCATATATTACTGAGAATGCTATACTATATAGAGATAATAATGCTAATATATTTATTACTACTATTTTTAATACTTCTAATTTATTAGTTTTTAAGATTGTAGCGTTTTTATGAAAATTATTTAAGTATTCTTCTAATTTTTCTTTGGTATTATCTTTATTTTTTACTATTTTTAATTTTGCTAGTAAATTTAGACCTTGATTACAAATAAATTTATTTATTTTTTTAGAAAAACTTATTACAAATGTTGCTATTAAGACAAGTGTATTAATAGCAAATCCTACTACTACTAATTTTTTTATTAGGGTATTATCTACAAATAAATTGTATTTATGGTTATATGTAACTGCTATTAAGCCTAATAATATTAAAGCTATTTGATAAACCATAAAGTTTTGTAATACTATGTTAGTTGATTTGGTTATATCATTTCCTTCGTTATGCATATAATATACTTCCATAGGTTGGCCTCCTGTTGCAAAGGGAGTTACTCCATGAAAGAATTGGATTATAAAACTTATTTTTATACTTCTTAGAAGGGGTATATTTGCATCATTTAGTTTTGCTAATAGATAGGTAGATATACCTGTTAGGGTTCTATAACCTACTAAGCCTAGTAGGCCAATAATAAACCAAAGATAATTCATTTTTAAGATACAATCTAATATTTGATTAAAGTTATCTTTTAATGAAAAATATAATACTATACCTAAAACTAATAATATTATTGTGATATTAATTATAAATTTTATTTTTTTATTCATCTTCGATAGCACTTATTGCTGGAAGTGGTGTTCCTTCTAGGTATTCAAGTGTTGCTCCTCCTCCTGTAGATATGTGATAGAATTTTTTAGAGTCACTTAATTTATTTACTGATGAGGCACTATCTCCTCCTCCTACTAGAGTCTTAATATTATTAGTGGTGATGCAATCATATATACTTTTGGTTCCATTTTGATATAATGGATTTTCAAATAATCCCATCGGACCATTTATTATTACTCTTTTAGCATTTTTAATTATACTTGTAAATTTATTAATTGTTTCTGGTCCTATATCTAATCCTATGTCATCATTAGCAAATTCGTTTACTTTTTTTATTTCACATTCTGTACTATTTATACTTTTAGCACATATAGAATCTGTTGGTAATATTATTTTGTTTGGATATTTTGCTAATAGATTTTTACAAAAATTTAAAGATTCAGAATCTAATAGTGATGCTCCTATGTTATTTCCAAGGGATGAAATAAATGTGTAGGCCATAGCGCCTCCTATTAAAAGGGTATCACATTTATCTATTAGATTTGTTATCATTTTTATTTTGTCGCTTACTTTGGCTCCTCCCATGATAACTATATAGGGATGAGTATTTTCAGTTATTATTCCGTCTAATTTAGTTAATTCTTCTTCTATTAGAAAACCTATTCCATTAGGTAGATATTTACTTATTCCTACGTTTGAGGCATGGCTTCTGTGAGATGTTCCGTAAGCATCATTTATGAATATATCACCAAGGGATGCCCAATATTTGGCTAATTCTTCATTACAAGTACTTTCTTTCTTTCCGTCTAAATCTTCAAATCTTGTGTTTTCTATTAATAATACTTCTTTAGGTTTTAAATTATGTGCTAAATTAGTTAAATCATCTGATCTTGTATCAGGACTAAATAATACTTTTTGATTTAATAATTTACTTAATAATTCTGCTACTGGTTTAAGTGAATTTTTAACTTTGTCAGATTCTTCTTTTATTTTTCCAAGGTGTGATAGTATTATTGCACTGCCATTATGATCTAATATATAATTGATTGTTTTTAGGCTGGCTAATACTCTTGTATCATCTGTTATTATTCCATCTTTCATTGGGACATTTAAGTCACATCTTACTATTACTTTTTTATTTTCTAAATTATAATCAGTTATCTTTTTTTTCATACATTATCTCCTTTGTACTTACGTTACCTATTATATCAAATTTTGGGTAATAAGTAAACTAGGAATGGATATTGATAATGAAAAGAAAGAAATTATTTTTTTACTAATTCCTTCCTTTTTATCTTTACTTTACTTCCAAATAAATTATACAATTCATAATCATATAATAATGATATGGTTGAATAATGGTCTATAGTTACTTCTTCTAAGGGATTATTTGAAAATGCATAATTACCTATTATATTTACACTTCTAGGAATAGTAATGCTAGATAAATTACAACCGTGAACCTCACACGATTTAAAATCGCATGTTTCTAATATCACTATTAGAATTTTC
>CAVJSY010000003.1:0-6531 GCA_963652285.1 Oribacterium sp. | reverse complement strand
TTTTTTCCTCCTTAATGATGGCTAGTATTTTAGCACAAAATTAACTTAATGTCAACTTTTTATTTAGATATACTTAAAATATTGAGTTTAGTGAAAAAACATTAAATAAAATTATGAAAAAAGTTAATAATATTAATGATGATATTTATATTATATAAAAATTTTAAAAAAATATACTAAATTAAAATGGTAACTATTGCATGGGAATAATTATTAATTATAATAAATTTCTTAGTGTTGATACTAATAATGTAGTCTGTTATATTTAAAGGAGATGGTTCTAGATGTTTTTTAAGCCTAAAAAACAAAGATTACTATTACTTCTTCTAACAATTTTTATAGTTCCAATGCAAGCTTTTGCATATTCAGATTACATTTTAGCAGGTGGAGAAAATATTGGTATAGAATTAAAATCTAATGGTATTATGATAGTTGGTACTTATGAAGTAAATGGTGAAAGTCCTGCCTCTACAGCATCATTGAAAATAGGTGATAAAATTATTTCTGTCAATAATACTGATGTAGATACAATTGAGGATATGCTTGATGTAATAAATAATTCTAATAATACCACATCTATTGAGATTGGTTATATGAGGTCAGATACAAAATATACAACAACTTTACCATTGATTAAAGATAATGATGTTTACAAGACAGGATTATACGTTAAAGATAGCATAAATGGTGTTGGTACTCTTACATTCATCGATCCAAATACTAAAATTTTTGGTGCACTAGGACATGAGATAATAGAAAAATCAACTGGTAGAAAGTTAGAAATGAAAGATGGTAAAATATATTCTTCTACTGTTACTGGAATAAATCCTTCAACTGATGGTACACCTGGAGAAAAAAACGCGAGATATAATACTGATAATGTCTATGGTAAGGTAGAAGAAAATACATCATCAGGAATATTTGGTAAATATACAACAACTTTACCTGATACAAAACTATATAAAGTGGCCTCTAATGATGAAATTCATACTGGTAGTGCTTCTATATTAACTGTAATACAAAATGATGATATAGAAGAATTTAACATTGAAATATTGAAAGTTTCTAGTGAAGAGCAAAGTACTAAAAATATATTATTCTCTATTACTGATAATAAATTATTAGAAAAAACTGGCGGTATAGTTCAAGGAATGAGTGGTAGTCCAATTATACAAGATGATAAAATTATAGGTGCAGTTACTCATGTTGTAGTTGATGATTGTACTAAAGGATATGGAATATTTATAACTAATATGTTAGAAGAAGCAGAAAATTAAAGAGAGTTCTCCCTCTCTTTAATTTTTATTGTTTAAACAATTATTATAATTTACTGAATGTATTATTAGAATAAGTCCAAGTATCAAATCTAGAAGTGAACCTATACTTAAAAATGATATTAATATCATTGCTGACCCTATTGCAATTCCAATTATTCCAGATACTTTGCTTTCTTCTTTAGCACAAAAGTATCCAAATAATACTGTGAATGCTAATACTATATTAAGTATTTTAATGTCATTATCATACATTTGATATCCTATTACTAGTAATTCTAATATAAATATTACAATTAAATCTTGTTTTAATAGATTTTTCACTTTTTTGAAATTTTTCACTTTTTATCTTCTCCTTTGTATTTTTTTAAGCTTTAGAATCTTTTGCATCTAAGCCTACATCAGGAATATTCTATTCCTTGGTACTTTTTATCACTGCTGATTGTTGTTTCATCTTCTAATTATTCTTAGCTTTCTTTAATTCTTTCTTCTTTTTTCTAGATAATGATTTTTGGTTTAAACTTTTAACTTTAGGATTATTTTTATAGGGATTAATTGCTCTTACTTTTTTTGATTTTACTGTTACTTCTTCTTTTCTAGTGTTATGAGTACTATTATATATAATACTTTGAATTTCTGTAAAATAATTATTAGCGTATTCTTTATTGTCTTTTAATAAAGATAAACATTTTATAACAGAATTATTAGAGATTTTATTTGCTTTTATAAAGCATTCTTTACTGTAGTAATAATTATTGCTATTAATATTAATAATACTTGTATTTTTAACATCTTTTAAAACAATATCTAGACCATATAATGTCATAATACCATCTTTATAAATACCTAAAATAGGAAGTTTAATATCATCAGTAATTTGAATATATTTATATAGTCTATTAGTATCTGATAAAGTTAGTTTATAGAAACCTTCTTCTAATTCATCTGCTATAGGAATGTGCTCTTCTTTACTATCATTATATAGTGGTTCTAAGGTTTCTATATGATGATAATTTTTAATGGAATTATTGATTAATTCTTCTACAATGGATCTATATAATTTTTGACCGTTTGGTATACTTCTTAATTTATTAAGTTCATTAATAATTTCTTTTATATTTACTTCTTTAACTATATTACAACATGGTTCTAGATGGTAACTGAAGTATTCTCCTCTAGGTAATATTTCTGTTACTATTATATTATCATCAACATAATCAATTACTCTTCTATCTCTTATGATAGGAACTTTAGAAGTTTGTTTTAGATTAATCCAACTTACCATTTCTTCGATATATCCATTTTCTTTTAAAGTACCATATATTTTTACTACTTCCTTATTTTCTTTATCTTCTATAGTTATAGTTGTATGATTAATTTTACCATCATTGATAGAAATTTCATAATATTTAATCATATAAAAATCCCCCACTTGTAATTTATATATTAGCATATATTGAATACTTATGTCAATTAAATTAATTAGAAGTATTTCTATAAAAAAATATACATATTGGATAGTAATATGTATATTAAATTTATTTATATATTATATAGTAATATTGTTATTAAACTTATATATAAAATTATGTAACATTCTATTTTAATATTTAATTATTTATGAAACCAACTAAATTATAATAAGCTATATTCTTTTATTTTAGTATTCTTTAAGGATTTTACGAAGTGTACGTCGATGCATTTCTTGAGTTTTGTTGTATGCATTAGGAAGGCCATTCTTAGTATTTAGTTCTTTACAAAGCGGCGCTAAATCACTAAGGTTTTGTTCCACTTTTTTAAACTGATTCGCATAGTATTTGAATTCCCAATCTAAATTCATACCTTCTACTCCCATATGATTACGATCTAAATTTCTACCAAAAAGACCTGACCAGCTTTCAAATCCCTCTCCTTGTTCTTCACAAATCTTTTGTAAATCAATCAAAGCTGGAAGATAATCAAATAAACGTCTGTTAATTTTAATTAAGCTAGTAATTACTCCAACTTTCAAAAATACAGAATCTCCATTTGTATTCAATGCTTTAAGTTCAATAATACCATTATGGATTAAAAGTAACATTGCCGATAGTTGTTGATTAAAAGAGTTTTTTAGAGCATTATTCTGAAAAAATTTAAAATAATTTGAGATGGTACATTCTTTATTATTAAATTCTGACCATGATACATATATAAAATTTTTTTCTCTTCTGTGTTGTAGTTGTGCTTCTTCTTTAAACTCCAAATCAATAAAATAGTCCTCTGCTCTTTTTAAACAATACGCTTGTGTAGCGTTTGTGTCTGAACTCCCACGATCACTATATGGAATTGATTTTGCACGTTGAGTTAAAAAACTAATAATAGTATTAGAAAGTTGGTCTCGTAATGTTTCTGCAAATTTTGTATCTTCAAATAATGCTTCGAATGCGATCTTTGTTTCGTTTACAGTTCCGTAGTTCATAGAAATTTTATCGAAATCATTTCCTTTTAGCATATCCTGGGTAATTCCACTAGCTTTTATTAGTCGTTCCATTCTTAAAACTGATAAAATTGACATACACAAGGACAATTTAATATCAAATGCATACTTATTTGGCATTTTTAATATATGTATAAACTGTTTAAATGTATCATTATTTGTTTGTGAAAAAACACCAAGCAAATAATTAAAAAATAAGTCCATTTCAGATTCAGAAAGGTTACCTAGTATAACATATGGCGTAACATGATATTCTTTGTTTTTTTCGGCAAACTCAATACACATACTTTCAGTCATTTTTGATTTACCATTTTCGTTAATCACTACATTATTCCATATCTCTGTTTCTTTATCTTTATATTGCCATACTTCGCTATGTCCGATATAATTTCTAAGTTTATCATACCCTTCTCTAGATAAATAAAAAGTTGGCATAAAAGTTGTATTTTCTACATTTTCATCCATTGTAATTTTCTCTGCAACATTATTAATATAAACCCACCAATTTTCTGCTACATATTTTCGCGACCAACTAATTTGCTTTTCAACAGCAGTTTCCAGTAAGATATTCCTACAATCACGAACAAAAACTCGAATATCAAGTGATGCTAAAAATGCTTTTTTTAATTCACTCTCAACATCTTCTGTGAGTGAATGTTTTTTTTCATATTCACAAAAGATTGCTTTCAACATATTAAATACTGCATTGCCAATATCATGAGCCGATAGCAGAAATTCCTCAACTATATAGGTTTTAGGAAATTCAAGATGTTTTTCATAATAAGCAACAAGTTCTTCTGATTTTGTTAACCATGCGTCTTGTGTCAGAAAAAAGTTTTGATATTTATATTCTAAATCAGGTATTTCATAATCCCTTGAAAAATAATGCAATAATGATATCCATTCATGAAAATAAATTTCATTCAAATTTAAACACCTTTGTTCTAAGAATACACAATATACATCTTCTTTATTTTCTGTATTCCAAATCTTACGATAAAAATTTCTAATTGTTCTATCACGATCATAATAAGCTGCTGTTGTGAGTATTTTCTCTGGATTATCATCTATAGTAATTTCCTTGCTTTCGTATTTTTGCAATAAATTCTTTGGTATTAAATCATTTATATTTTTATTCATGTTTCCCTCCCCTGTTTCTAAATTTAATATATCATATTTATTTAGTTTTATCAAGGATATATTAGAAGTATCGCCTTTAAATATAGTTAAATAATGGCGAATAATTAAATAGAAAAAAAGAACATATTAGGTGGTAATATGTAATCTTTTCATTAAATATTTAGCATTTGTTGTTTTGCATTTACCTATTCTTATTTTATAATCAAATTTTATGTTATCTTTATCATATTCTTCAGTAAAATAATAATTTAATACATTCTTTTCATCGCATAATTCAAAATCATGAGTAGTAATAAATAATATAACATTATCTTTATTTAATTTTTCAATTACTTTTGTTGCTCCTAGTATACGATCGTTATAATTAGTACCTTTAAATATTTCATCTACTAGTACTATCATATTATTGTTTGTTTTTTGATATTCTATAGCATCTTTAATTCTTAGAAGTTCTCCATAGAATGTTGATATTCCTAATTCTATATTATCTTGTACTCTCATTGAAGTAAATATTTTTAAATATGATGATGAAAACATAGTAGCACAGGTATAAGTTCCTGCATTTGCTAATATTAAATTGATACCTATAGTTCTTAAAAATGATGTTTTACCACTCATATTAGAACCAGTAATTATAAAAACACCCGAATTATTTTTGAAATCATTAGCAATACATTTATCTTCTTCTAATAAAGGATGTTTTATATTTTCAAATTCTAATGATATATCATCACATCTATTAGGAATACAAATATTATTTTTTAGTATTGCTATATTTGATAAACTTATAATCATTTCTAGATAACTTAAATCTTTAATACTTTTATAAAGGGATGTTTTATCTTTTTCTAATATTTGATAATATTTATATAATATATAAGGATCTATAGTAAATATTCCATTAAAGATAAAATTTGCTATAAAGTTTTCTTTAAGTCTAGCAAAGCCTGCCATAGAATCTAAACTTTTAATTATTTTTAAACTATTAGATGAGTTATTTTTTATTTTATTTAGGACAGGATTATCGATTTTGTTAGAACTTAAATATTCTAAAATACTAGTTAATTTAATAGCGCTATCAGAGATGATACTGATATTTTTTAATTCATTTTTATAATATAGTCCATATATATATGAAAAACAATATTTTATAATTACTATAGAGATAAAAATTGTTAGCCATTTATTATTTAATAGACTTAGTAATAAAGTAAATAAAGATAAGATATTTCCTAAGATTGTTATACTTTTAAAAAAGTCATTTCTAATTTTTTCTTTTAAACACTTAATATTGTTATTTAGGGAAACATCTTCATCAAGATATGACAATAATGTAAGAAAATTAAAGATAAAATCTGGGTTATCTTTTAGTTGTTTGATTAAATTTTGTCTTTGTAATAATTCTTCATTATCTAACTTTGGATTATTTAAAGCATTATAAAGATTATTCTTACCTTCTATAGTAACAGCGCTATTAAGATATTGATATAGTGAATGATTACCAATAATATCTAAATCTTGTAGGTAAAGATTTTTATCATTGATGAAATTGCTACCATTATCTTTGAATGTATCCCATTTATTTTTAATTCTTTTATCGTATGTATCTAATACTTTTAGATATCTTTCGTAATAGTCTAC
>CAVJSY010000002.1:0-11688 GCA_963652285.1 Oribacterium sp. | reverse complement strand
TCATATCATCACCATAACAATAATACCATATGTAAGTACAAAAGTAAATGCTTTTGGAAGCAAAAAAAGAAAAATCTAACTCACGAATTAATTCACGAGAGTGCGATTTTTATTTTTTCAATAACCTTATTCAAAGACTTTCCGCTTTTAACATAGTTAAACATTTTCTCGGTTATTTGAAGTCCACTTGATTTTCCTATAAATTCATTTCCCTTTGTATCAAATATTGAAGCATAAGTAACAATAAAATATGCATTATCAACTTGTTCATACCCTCCTTCAATACTTATCAACAAATCAAAGGGAATATTATTCTCAACACAATAACAATACAAATTACGATTCCTATTTTCTGCACCTATTAAAGTTTCCTCATTAATAGGTTTAGAACCAACCATAGAATCGACATCAACAAGGGTAACAGAAACATCATCAATTCCTAATTCCTTCATTGCAATAAATATTGATCTCTGTTTTGAAATATTTTTAGAACCTAAAATAATTCTCATACCTTTACCTCCATCATAATAAAATAAATTTCTATAAATCAATATAATAAAAATTTAATTTTCACTTATTTTTATTTTTCTCTTTAGATTTCAGCAATTCACCTTCATAATTATAAATGTTTAAAGGAAATCCATTTTCTTCACACATTTCAAATATTTTATCAACAATTAATTTATTAAATTCATCTTGTAATTGTTCCAGTGAAATTGGAAGTATCAATCCAACTATATATTCAGAATCAATTTTATCAAATACTTGAACTTCTCCCATTGCTAAACCCATAGTTTGTTCTTTAGGAACAATTGGAATTTCCCTTGATATAGCAAACCCTATATAATTATAATTAAAACAAGCAATTCCTCCTACAAATTTCTTTTCAAAACACTTTTTAATAATATGATTTTCTGGATCAGATAATGATACTCTATCTTTGTGAATATCACCTTCATAATACATCCATTTTCTATCCTCTGGAATATCAAGTTTAAAAGATACACTATCATAATCTAATTTAATACCTAGCTTTTCAAGTAAACAACGAGAACAAATCATTTTACTTTTTAAAATGCTAACTAATCTTTCATAAGTTTTTTCATTATCAATACTACCTATTTGATGAATATAATAATTAATCATACTACCACTCCTTAAAGATATTTTAGCTTACTATACACCCTTATTACAATGACATCTCATAAATTATTCTTTGCTTTTTAAAGCCAATGTGTTCGTACATTCCTAATGCATTCTCATTAAACATCCAACAATTTAATTCTATTCTATCACAATTATTATCTAGTGCAATCTTTTTAACTTCTCCAATTAATTTTTTCCCTAAACCATGATTTCTATATTTTTCATCAATTACTAATTGATCAACATCCAATTTCTTTGAATATTTTTCTTTTATCTTATAAGATAGATATCCTATTACAACATCATTATTTAAAATTACAATTGTAGATAACTTTTTAAAGTTTTCTATTAAGTCTTGTTTTAAATCTTCATCTGAAACATTAGGATAAACATCATCTCTTCCATTTTGATGATATCTATATCCTTCAATAAATACTTTTAACAATCCATTATCTAAATCATTAATACTAGCAGCTCTAATTATAAAATTCATAAATATAACCTCCATCATAATAAAATAATTATCTATCTTCTATCTTTTTAGCCTCAATTAGTAATTTATCAAAGTCAGAAACATAGTTTTTATCTTGAATTATCTTATATTTTTCATATTCTTGAAATGCTTTTTCTTTTGCTTGTTCGTGAGATATTTCGCCTTTTCCTTCTAAAATATCATAATGAAAAACTCTTAAAGCATTTTCAACTTCAACCTTCCAATCCTCCATATACATTGCAATATTTCTTTCAGCATTATTCTCTGCAATATCTAGAAATAAGTTTACTAAATTATTTAAATTTTTAATTTCTTTTTGATCTAAATAATTTTTTGCTATAACAACATCAGATTTTAATATCTTACCATCTGGAGATTTTTCCCAAGTAGTAAGCCCCATATTATCTTTATTAGCATCTGCTCTATCATAAATAATCTCTGCTGCTGTTTTTCCTGTTATTGCATAATGGAATTTGTTTTGAATAGTTTTATAAAACACAACCGCAATATCACTATTTTTATCATAGTCAATCGAGCATTCTGCAAAAATATCAGTTATTTTTTGATAAAACATTCTTTCACTTGTACGAATTAATTTAATTCTTTCAAGCAATCTTTTAAAATATTCTTGATCAGATTTCTTTGCTTTCATAAATCTATCATCATTTAAAGCAAAACCTTGAACCATATAATCTTTAATTACTTTATTCGCCCAAGTTCTAAACTTAATTGCCTTTTTTGAATTAACTCTAAAACCTATAGAAATAATCATATCTAAATTGTAATAAGGATAAATTCTTTTAACTTTACGAGTTCCTTCTATTTGAACTTGTGCAATTTTTGCACAAGTTGCATTTTCTCTTAATTCATCATCTTTATAGATATTATTAATATGTCTAACAATACCACTTCTATCAACATTAAAAAGTGCTGCTAAAGCTTCAGTATTTAACCAAACATCCTCATTTTCAAGTAATACTTCTACCTTAGTATTACCCTCTTCATCATTATAAAATAAAATATTTTTTTCATTACCAATTATTTTTTCTTTCATACAATTAACCTCCCTTTTATAAAATAATCATGTCCTCTCTAAATTTATTTTTTATTCATGTTTTTTAAGATTTAATAAATTCTTCTTTGCTTTTTTAATTTTATCAATTTCCTTGTTATAAATATCAAAGTAATCATATCATAAGTTAAAACTAATGTAAATGTTTTATTTCTTACTTATAACAAGTTTACCTTCTTCATAATATTGTCTATAGACGATTAAATTTGTTTGTTATATTTATAAATCTTTTTTACAATTGGAGAATAATTAATTTTTGATAAATCTATAGATCTATTTTCAGCAATATATTTTGTTAAATACATACTTTGAATAAGCATTTGATAATCATCTAAAATTTGATCTTTAAATTTTGAATCTATTGTAATTATTAAATAATAGTATTTTTTTAATTCTTCTAACATCATTTTATCAAATTCAGTATTTTTGTTATAATAAATAGCTGTTCCTTTATAGTTATAGCCAAGATTACCTCTACCATGACAAAAAGAATATTTATCATGAACTATTGGTATTCCTATACCAGATTCAACCATTGTTGATTCCAAATACTTAGATGCCGTACTTGTATCATATCCACTATATATTTCATAAATATTACCTACCAAATTAAAATTAAATGTTGTTTTCTCAATACAATTTAAAATTAAATTACTCTCTCCATCTAAATAATAATTTAATAATATACTAACAGGAATTAAGGTCGCTCCAAGAGAAATAAAACTATTTTCTTTTACAATATTAGTATTATATTTTAAATAAGTCACATTACTATCCCCAAAAGAATTATTAGATAACAAATATTTTTTTAAAGAACCACTAAAAGATAGTTTCACCCCATAATTGTTCCCACTATAACTACACGCCACAACGTTTTTAAATGGTTTATTATTTCGATACAGTAAGTCTCTTGGCTCACTATTTACTGAAACTATATCGTTTTTAATATTTATAACCTTTGCTCCAAATTCACTAACTACACTTGAACCACCAACCCCACTAAATAAAGTTGACTCACTTAATTTTGATAATTCACTATTAATATAATCTAAGTCCGTATTATATAATGAATCAACAATCCTATCATTTAAAAATTCAAAATTAATTTGCATATTCTGTTGATAATATTTTTTAAATTGATTGTAATCTATTGTAGGAATTCTATCATTATACTCACCAATACAACAACAATAACAATCAGTATTATTATAAATTTTATATATTTTACTATTATATTTTAACATATAACAAAATGTATTTTTACCTACAATACCCGTTTTAATACTATATTTATTTAATTCATCAAATAATATTTCTAAATTATATATAAATATTTTATCCCTTTCACTTAAAATTTCTTTATCATAATGAACAAAATAACAATCATCAAATTTATTATATTTTTCTATAAATTTTGATAACCACAACATATATTCATCATTTAAAATAAACATTATAAATTCTTTATTTTCCATAAAAAAATCTCCCTTCAAGTCAAGTATAACTTAAAAGGAGGAAATATTTCGTCTACTCATATTTTTCATTTAATAATTCACATTTTATTATTCTTTTTAACTCAAAATGTCTAATATCTTGTTTTTTTTCGCAAAAAGCAACACAATACCAGCCATCTTGAAATAAAAACATTTCCGCTAGATCTATAATTCTTTCATTCTCACCCTTACCATACGAATAATACAATATCTTAACTTTTCTTTTTTCTCTTATAGCTTTGGTTAATAAATTATATTTCTTACCATTTTCTTCTTTTAAATTTAATTCTTTTTCTTCTTGCCTGCTTCCTGAGTAAACACCTCTAATTTTATCTTGAAGTATAATAAGTTCTTCTCTCTTCTTTTTATCTTTCTCACTTACAATATATTCATCTAACAACTTGGCATCTTTTAATTTAAACTTTCTTACAGGCATACGAACTGATTGATTTAATACATATCCACCATATGGTCCCATAATTGTGTCTATATAAATTCCAGCTTTTTCTAAGTCCTCTTTATAAACTCTAATCATTCTTTCTGAAACTTCAAGTTTATTAGAAAGTTCATTAATACTATATTTTTTACCTGTCTGTAACAATCCTAACATCGTTATAACATTAGATACTTTAGACATAAAAACCACCCTCCATTAAACTAAATAAAGTTATTTATCTTAAAGTTTATCAACATACTTTTTATTTTAAGAACCAAATAAACTAAATTGTACTCTGTTTAGTTAACAAATAACATTTAATTTATATATATTAGAATATTCACCTATGTATCAATTATTATATCACATATATTACAAAATTTAACTTTATATTAAAATATCAAATACTCATTTATACAACTTTTTACATTCTATTAATAAAATTACTTGCTTCTATATTTTTAAAATATAATTACTTAAAATTGTAACATTTAACTTTTAGAGCGAAGAATTTACTTATCTTAAACAACATATTTATTATAAAAAAAGAATATACTTAAAGGAACACTAATTTTACATAGTTATATTCCTTATTGTACATTCTTATTACATCATTTACATTATTCATTATCTTTCAAAAAGTAATCAGCCATTTTTTCATAATTATCTTGACTATTTAAACAAGTATCAATTAAATATCCTTTTTCATTATTTGTTTGATATTCTTTAATACCTCTCATATAAAAATCTTTATTTCTATCCTCAATAAAGAAAGGCATTATATCATTATGCAAGCACTCTCTAAACATTATCATTCTACCAATACGACCATTTCCATCTTGAAAAGGATGAATCTTTTCAAATCTAACATGAAATTCAATAATATCTTCAATTCTTTTTTTATCTATTTTATTGTACCAATCTAATAACTCTTTCATATCATTTGCCACATTACTTGGCAAAGATGTTGTTATATTACCAACAAAGTTCCTCTTTTTTTTATATTCTCCAACATTAAACCAATCTTTTTCAATATCAGTCAAAGTACCATCTTTTAAGATAAAATGAAATTTCTTTATCATATCCTCAGTTAGTTTATCATCAATAGTATCTAACATATATTTAAATAAAGTAAAATGATTTTTTGTCTCAGTAGCATCTTTTAAAACAATGACTTTATCTCCACTTGTCAAAATAGTTCCAGTATCATAAATACTTGCAGTTTCATCAGGTGTTATTGTAGAACCTTCAATATGATTTGTATTATAAGCAAAATCAAGTTGTGTTTTATGATAAAGGTTACCAGATAAACCAATATTTTTTTGGTCTATTAACGCTTTTTTTATCTTACTTACTTCCATCACTATTACACACCCTTATTTTATGCTACTTTCCACAGCAGTTTTTGTATTTTTTGCCACTTCCACATGGACAAAGATCATTTCTGCCTACCTTATCACTTTTCTTTTGAATTTTTTTAGCGTCTTTTCCATCATTAGTTATTTTCTTTTTAACTACTTCTTTTCTTTCAATATTTTGTCTTATCTCTGCCTTTAATAAATAAATACTAACATCTTTATTTATTCTAGCAAGCATATTATCAAATAGCTCATAACCTTCCATAGTATAAGCCTGTAACGGATTAACATTACCATATCCTCTAAGACCAATACCTTCTCTTAAACCACTCATAATACTAATATGTTCCATCCAGTAATTATCAATAACTCTCAAAGTAATAGCCTTTTCAAATTCATTTTTAATTTCTTCTGGAATATCAGCAAGTTTCTCCTCATAATCTTTTAAAACCATATCATAAATATAATCAATTACATCATTGCTATCTTTTCCTTTAATTTCAGATAATGCTATTCTATGACCTTTAAGTAAATTCTCGTTAGCGCTTTCTAATATTTCATCATAGTCATTATCCTCTAAAGTTTTATTGTGAATTAAATGATCATTAACCATAGAAGTAATATGTTCCTTAAATAAATTAAGTACAGATTCATGAATAGAATCATTATCTAAAATTTCATTTCTTCTAGCATAAATAATCTCTCTTTGATTATTCATAACATCATCATACTCTAGTAATCTTTTTCTTATATCAAAGTTATTACCCTCAACTCTCTTTTGAGCAGATTCAAAAGATTTAGCAAGCATTTTATTTTGCACTACTTGTTCTCCAGTAAATCCTAAATTAGCAAGCATATCTCTATATTTATCAGAACCAAATCTTACCATTAAATCATCTTCAAAAGATACATAAAATTGTGTAAAACCAGGATCTCCTTGACGACCAGAACGACCTCTTAACTGATTATCAATACGTCTTGACTCATGTCTCTCAGTACCAATAACACATAATCCACCTAGTTCCTTAACACCTTCACCTAATTTAATATCAGTACCACGACCAGCCATATTAGTAGCAATAGTAACAGCACCTTTAGCACCTGCCTTAGCAATTATTTCAGCCTCTCTTGCATTATTCTTAGCATTAAGTACTTCATGTGGAATCTTTTTCTTAGTAAGCATCTTACTTAATAATTCTGAAGTTTCAATTGCAATAGTACCAACCAAAACAGGTTGTCCATTATTATGTCTTCTCTCTATCTCTTTTACTATAGCAGAATATTTACCATCTTTACCAGGATACAATAAATCTACAGCATCTTCTCTTATTACAGGTTTATTAGTAGGAATTCTAACAACATACATATTGTAAATATTTCTAAATTCTTCTTCTTCTGTTTTAGCAGTTCCAGTCATACCAGATAACTTATTATACATTCTAAATAAGTTTTGGAATGTAATAGTAGCTAAAGTTTTAGTCTCTTGTTCAATAGTAACACCCTCTTTAGCCTGAATTGCTTGGTGTAATCCTTCAGAAAAAGCTCTCCCCTTCATCAATCTACCAGTAAATTGATCAACTATAACAATCTTATCATCACTAACAACATAATCAACATCTCTATGCATAAAATAATTAGCACGCAAAGCATTTTGAATATGATGTACTAAAGAAGCATGATTAATATCATATAAATTATCAATATTAAAATGTGCTTCAGCCTTATGATTTCCTTCATCAGTAAGATTAATACTCCTAGTCTTTTCATCCATTATATAATCTTCATTTTCAGTAAGACCTTTAACAAAACTATCAGCCTGTACATACAAATTAGCACTCTGAGCAACTCCACCTGAAATAATTAAAGGAGTTCTAGCTTCATCTATCAAAATAGAATCAACTTCATCAACTATACAATAATTAAGTGGTCTTTGAACCCTATTTTCTTTTTTTACTACCATATTATCTCTTAAATAATCAAATCCAAGTTCATTATTAGTAGTATACATTATATCGCAGTTATATGCCTCTCTCTTTTCAGTAGCACTTTTTTCTCTTAAATTTAATCCTACAGTAAGTCCTAAAAAACGAAATACATTTCCCATCCATTCAGCATCTCTAGATGATAAAAATTCATTAACTGTAACAATATGAACTCCTCTACCATCCAAAGCATTCAAATAAGCAGGAAGTACACAAGTCAATGTTTTACCTTCACCTGTTTTCATTTCTGCAATATTACCATAATGAATAGCAAGTCCACCTAATAATTGACAATAAAATGGTTTCATATTTACAGCTCTATAGCAAGCTTCACGACAAACTGCAAAAGCTTCTATTAAAATATCTTCTAATGTTTCTCCATTAGCAAGTCTTTCTTTAAATCTTTCTGTATATTCTTTTAATTCACTATCAGATAGTCCCTGCATATCTTCATCAAGAGCGTCAATCTGATCAGCAATCTTTTCAAATCTATTTAATTCTTTATATTCATTATCAAATAATTTTTGAATTATTTTAAGCATAATATCATCTCCAACTAGTATTCTATCAAAAAAAAAGAAAAATTACCATACTTATTAACTCTTTTGTTGACTATTTTATGTTTTTTTAGTGCATTTCTGCCCATATTTACTATAATTAAGGGCAATACTCAAGAATTAGTGATAATTTTTCTATTTATTATCATCACACTATTTATACTTTTCTTTAAATTTATCTATAATCTTTTGGTATATTATCTGCATATTAGATTCTGTTGATAAACCAACAGCATCATTAATTAGAACCCACTTAACAGCGCTATTTTCATCTTCTTTAATTTTTACTTCTTCTTTCTCATCTACTTCTAATAAATAAGTAACATTTAAATGAACATGTGAAGAAACAAACTTACCCTTTTTAAAATGACTATCTACTCCTAAAATTTCTAATGAAAATATTGAATCTTCTAAAGGAGTAACATTTTTAACAGAACTCTCTTCCTTAACTTCCCTAATAGCAACTTCTAACATATCATCTTCTCCATCAGCATGTCCTCCTAACCAAGCCCAAGAATCATAAATATTATGATAAGCCATCAATACCTTAGTTTTATCTTTATTAACAGTCCAAGCAGATGCTGTAAAATGACATAACGTATTATTTCTAGAAAGTACATCATCAAATTTATCTATATATTCTAGCATTAATTTTCTATCAACAGTTTCCTGTTCATTATAAGGAATGTATTTTTCTAATTCACTTTTAATCTTATTAATATTACTCATAAAAATTTACCTCTCTACATCTTCATCAACATATTCTAAATATATTTTTTTATCAAAACTACCTCTTTTTTCTCTCTTTTTATCCGCAATATTTTTTACATCTTCCCAAGCAATATTTTTAACCTTCATTATAGAGCATATTACCTCCATAACATCACCTAACTCTTCTACATCATTATTTTCTATAAACTCATTAGCTTCTACAATCAATTTCTTATTTAAACACTCTAAATATTCATCATCATCTAATATCTTATATTTAATATCGTTAACACCTTTCTTTTTTATGTTATCAACAATCTTATCTCTAACTAATTTATTATAATTAAATATCATCATATACCTCCAATTAAAAATGTTTGAAAAAAAGAAACTAATTTGTTTCTATAACTCCATAGTTTCCATCTTTTCTTTTATATATAACATGAGTATTACCACTAGCAGCATCTTTATAAACGAAAAATTCATGTCCTAAAAGTTCTAATTCCAATAGTGCTTCTTCTTCATCCATTGGTTTCATATCTAAAGTCTTTCTCTTTACAATAGAACTTTTTTCTTCCTTTTCTTCTTCATTATTATATTCAAAATCTAAATTAAATACATCTAAACTCTTATCAGTTTCTTTCTTTTTAATTCTAGTTTTATTTTTTCTTATCATTCTTTCCAATTTATCAGTAACTAAATCAATAGCAGCATATAAATCATCATGTTCTTCTTCACCACGAATTGTATATTGTGAAGTAGGAATCGTAACTTCTATGATATCCTTTTTACCTCTAGTCTTAACTAATACATTAGCACTCACTTCATTCTTAAAATACTTATCTAATTTTCCCAATTTTGAGTCTATGTAATTAGCAATAGCGTCAGTAATTTTAATCTTTTCACCACGTACATTACACTTCATAATTATCATTCCTTTCTTACAAGTAAATCATATCATAAAACTACAAATAAGTAAATGAAATTAACTAAAATAAGACATTTTCCCATAATTTCTAATCAGCTATAATTTTACCTAATAGTTCTTTAATTTTATCTACCTTATCTAACTTTTCAAAAGTACTATTCTCTCTACCAAAATGTCCAAAATTAGTTAATTCTCTATAACAAATATTTTTCATATCTAACTCATCTATCATATTACTAGGACTAAAGTCAAATATTTGATTTACAATACATAATATCTTATCCTCATCTATCTTATTAGTATTAAATGTATCAATAGATAAACTAATTTCCTTACTACACCCAATAGCATAGCTAACCCCTAACATACACCTATCACATAAATTAGCAGCAACTAAATTCTTGCAAACATATCTTGCATAATAAGCAGCAGTCCTATCAACCTTAGTATAATCTTTACCACTAAAAGCACCACCACCATGATAAGAACTACCACCATATGTATCAACTATAATTTTTCTACCAGTAAGACCAGTATCCCCCACAGGACCACCAATAACAAATCTACCAGTTGGATTTATTAAAATATTAGTATCTTTAAGTAATTCAAAAGGTATAACTTCTTTTATGATATATTTATAAACATCACTTCTTAATCTATCTATATCAATCCCATCCTTATGTTGTAAAGAAATAACTATAGTATGAACCCTAACAAGCTTATCATCATCATATTCTAAAGTAACTTGCATTTTACCATCGCATCTCAAATAATCTATAATATTATTATTTCTAACTTCTAATACCCTCCTTGCTAAATTTCTAGCAAGAACATAATTATAAGGTAAATATTCTGAAGTTTCATTAGTAGCATATCCAAAAATAATACCCTGATCCCCAGCACCTATTTCATCACCATCAACACCCATAGCAATATCATTAGATTGTTTATTAATATCAACTATAATATCAATATTATCACCATTAAAGCCTAATTCATCATTATCATATCCAACCTCTTTTATAGCCCTCCTGCAAACCGTTTCTATATCACGCTTATAACTACTAGTAACCTCTCCCATAATAAGAACTCTCTTATAACTAGCGCAAACCTCTACTGCTACCCTAGAATTCTTATCATTTTCCATATAACTATCCAAAATAGAATCCGCTATGTAATCACATAACTTATCTGGATGACCCATACAAACCATTTCACTTGTAAATAATCTTTTCATAAACTCCTCCTTCTAATTACCTTAAAAAGAAAAGACACTTTTTAACCAAAAGTGCCATAAATAACTTTATCTTTCGGTTAAACCGCAGGATTTAGCACCCAACTTAAAGGGTTGCCGGATTTCTTCGAGCCTGTTCTCTCCATCACTCTTGATAAGGTAATATTAAATTTATTTACATAAAAATTATATAACAGAATTAAAATTTATTCAATCATTTTTCCAAATATTTATCTAATACTCTATCTAATTCTAATTTATCTATTGGCTTAGCTAAA
>CAVJSY010000001.1:0-7248 GCA_963652285.1 Oribacterium sp. | reverse complement strand
TACTAATAGTACCTGTCTTATCTTGCAAATATATCTTTTTTATTTCATAAACATATTTAACATTATTATAATATATATATATTTGATCACCTTCACTAAGTTTATATAAATCTTTAAAATAACTATTATTATAATTACCAGAATGTCCTGCAATTATAAAATTACCATTTTGAACATCCGGATAAGATGATGTAGGCATAACATACAAATTAAATTTTACATTATTTAAATTAGATTCCTTAGAATAAAAACCTTTTCTTAAACTTATCTTAGGTATTTCTATCTCACCTAAATAAGGTTCATATACATAAGTAGAATCATTACTATTACTATCACTAGTACTCTCATCTACAGTATCTGAAGTAGTAGTATCGTTATCCTCTTCCTCACTAGTATCATTTGTATTATTTTTAACTTCAGCACTTAAAGCTAAATTCATATCACTAAAAACTTGGTCCCTTTTATCATTTATAAAATTAATAAGCAAAAGGGCAATACCTACTATTATAAGTACTACCCCTGCTGTTACTTGGTATTTTAATTTATTATTAGTTTTCATTATTTTTTATATTTCTAAAAATCATTAAGGAACCAATTGCAATTACAAGAATACCAATTAATGAATAAGTTATAGTCTTGAAAGTACCAGTCTTTGGAACTTCTTTAATAACTTCAGTTGGAGCATTATACATAACAACAGTAGTAACAGTTCCATCTTCATTAACAGTAAACTCAATAGATTCAGTATTTAACACATATCCATCAGGTTGAAGTGTTTCAGTTAAAATATAAGTTTCTCCTGGTTTTAATGAAGTAATTTCATGTGGTTTATCACCACTAACCCATTCATCAATAATATTACCATCTTTATCTTTTAAAACTAAATGAGCACCAGGTAATTCCTCACCAGTTGTAATATCTTGTTTACTAATTACAACCTTAGTAGGAGCTTTTTTTGAATTATACATAACTGCAGAAGCCTCTAATTTATCAGCAGATAATGTAAATGAAATAGTTTCTTCACTTCTAACATAACCATCAGGTGCAATAGTTTCAGTCAAAGTATAAGTACCAAATGGCAAATTCTCAATAACATGAGCCTCTTTACCAGATATCCAAGTATCAACTACTTTACCATTAGCATCTTTAATAACTAAAGTAGCACCCTCTAGTTCTTCATCATTAGCAATATCTAACTTACTAATAGTTACTTTTGTTTTAGCAGATATTTCTAAAGTAGTACTATCACTTAAATCAACAGTATCAGCATATAATGCAGCCAAACTTTGATGTGAAGCATAAGTAGGATTATAAACATAAGCCTTGTAATTTGTACCACTTGCACTTACCTTAACACTAAATGAAGTACTTGCAGAACTAATACTAGATACTGGAACTATAACATAGAAAGTATCTCCAGCAGCAAAAGTTGATTTAGAACTCCAATTAGAATCTACTGTATAAGAACCACTTGGAGCACCAGATAAACTAACACTAACATTTCCTATAGAACTACCACTAATACTCATAGCTTGTGAGTAATAGTATTTACCATCTTTACTCAATGTCATTGAAGAACTAGAACTATTCAACTTCAAACTTGGAGTAGAATAACTAGCATTTTTAGCATCATTAACTAACTTACTAATCCACTGAACCACTGTAGAACTATAACCTTTATATGTTCCCTTACTTAAATCAAAATAAGTAAATGATGAATCACTAGGATTAATATAATACCAAATAGCAAGACCAGTAATATAATAGTCAGTATTCTTATCACCAGTAAGTGACTTATTTGGATAACCATTAGCAAGAATACTAGCAATACCAGCATCAGCTTCCTTAGCATAAGTATAAGTTTCACTTGTAGTAGTCATTGTATCATGCATTTCAGTACAATAAACAACTAAACCTGAAGTATTAACTTTATAAGTAAAATTTAATGTAGACCCATGGCCTAAAATATTACTACCATATAGCATTGACGTATCAGATGCCTTAATAGTAAATGATGATGGTGCTGTAGTAGCAGCACTAACGCTTGTTGTAAAAGATAAAACAACAAACAATAACATAGCAAATAATTTCTTAATGTATTTCATAACATTCACTCCCCTCGAAATCGAGACTATATACTACCACTAAGAAGTCATTTTGTCAAGTACTTTAGCATAATTTATTAAAGATAACCACAAATTAATTATACAATACATTATATTTATTTTAAAGTTTAAAATACCAAGAATAATACAACTAAAAATAATTAGTATATTATCATATATTTATGACAATAATCATAATATAAAAAGAAAAAAAAAAAATTAGCAATCTACATTGACAATTGCTAAAAATATGGTATAATAGTAGTCGTAGTATGAAAGAAATACTACATATAGAAAGGAGAGATTACTATGAATAATCAAAATCCATATCAAGAAAATTTGGAAAATGTTCTAGAGAAATACGGAAGAGACATTACTAAAAACGTAAAAGATGGCAAAGTTGATCCTGTAATAGGAAGAGACGAAGAAATCAGAAGTATTACTAGAATTTTATCAAGAAAAACTAAAAATAATCCAGTTTTAATTGGAGAACCTGGTGTAGGTAAAACTGCTATCATAGAAGGATTAGCAAGTCGTATTATAAAAGGAGATGTACCAAATAGTTTAAAAAATAAAACTATCTGGGAATTAGATATGACATCTCTAATAGCAGGCGCTAAATATCGTGGTGAATTTGAAGAAAGATTAAAAGCAGTATTAAAAAAGGTAAAAGAATCAGATGGAGAAATAATCATGTTTATTGATGAAATCCATATGATAGTAGGATCTGGCGCTATGGAAGGAGCAATGGATGCTGGAAATATGTTAAAACCAATGCTAGCTCGTGGAGAAATACATTGTATAGGTGCTACTACCTTAAATGAATACCGCAAATACATTGAAAAAGATGGAGCCTTAGAAAGAAGATTCCAAAAAGTGTTAGTATCTGAACCAACAGTAATGGATACAATAACAATTCTAAGAGGATTAAAATCTAGATTTGAAGTATATCATGGCGTTAATATAAAAGATAAAGCCTTAGTAGCAGCAGCTACTCTATCAGATAGATATATTACCAATAGATTTTTACCAGATAAAGCAATAGACTTAGTAGATGAAGCCTGTGCTACTATAAAAGTCCAAATGGAATCAGTTCCAACTGAACTAGATACATTAACTAGAAAAATAATGCAACTTCAAATAGAAAAAGAGGCATTAAAAAAAGAAAAAGATGATATATCTAAAAACAGAATAGCAGAAATAGAAAAAAATCTTTTAGAACTTAAAGATAAAGAAAGCATCTTAAGACAAAGATGGGAAGACGAAAAAGACATAAATAATAAAATCAGTAAAAAGAAAAGTGAAATTGAAACTGCTAATTATAAACTAGAAACTGCAGAAAATAATTATGATTTAGAAACAGCAGCTAGATACAGACATGGAATTATTCCAAAATTAAATCACGAATTGGAAGAATTACAAAAACTAAATAAATCAGAAATATTATCAGATACAGTAGATGATGAATCTATAGCAGCAATCATTTCTAAATGGACAAATATTCCAACAACTAAACTAGTTGGTAGCGAAAGAGATAAACTACTACATCTAGAAGAAAATATGAATAAAAGAGTCATCGGTCAAAAAGAAGCATTACACCTAGTAAGTGAAGCCATAATTCGTGCAAGAGCAGGCATAAAAGATCCAAATAGGCCAATAGGATCATTCATATTTTTAGGACCAACCGGCGTAGGTAAAACAGAAGTTGCCAAAACCTTAGCATATGAATTATTTGACGACGAAAGACACATGGTAAGAATTGATATGTCTGAATATATGGAACCACACTCTGTAGCAAGATTAATTGGCTCTCCTCCAGGTTATGTAGGATACGATGAAGGAGGCCAACTAACTGAAGCAGTAAGAAGAAATCCATATTCAATAGTACTATTTGATGAAATAGAAAAAGCTCATCGTGATGTCTTAAATATTTTATTACAAATATTAGATGATGGTAGAATAACAGACTCTCAAGGACGTACAGTAGATTTTAAAAATACTATTATCATTATGACATCAAATTTAGGAAGTGATTATATACTAAATAATGATGGCAATGTAGAAGAATCAGTAATGAGAGAATTAAAATCTAATTTCAAACCAGAGTTTATAAATCGTATAGATGAAATAATAATATTTAAATCATTATCTAAAAATGTTATATATGACATCCTAGATAAAATAATAAGAGATATAGAAAATAGACTTAAAGATAAAAAAATTAGTATAAATCTTACAAAAGAAGCAAAAGATTACATCATTAATTCTTCTTATGATGAAAAATTTGGAGCAAGACCTATAAAAAGATATGTTCAAAGAAATATCGAAAGCCTAATAGCAAATGAAATAATTCTAGATCACATCAAATACGGTCAAACCATTACAATTAATGTAAAAAATGATAAATTTAAAATAATATAAAAAAATACAGACTTTAATCAGAATCTGTATTTTTTATATTCATAACCTTTTCTTTAAATATATCCCCTCTTTGATAAGCATTCTTAAACATATCAAAAGAAGCAGATGCTGGAGAAAATAACACTACTTCCCCATTCTTAGCAACTTGATAAGCAACATCAATTACCTCATCTAATGTATCCATAACATATATTTGTAAATTACTATTAGATACTTTTCTTTCCTCTTCCATAACTGCATCATATATCTTATTTTTAGTATTACCAAATAAAATAAGAACTCTTACTTTTTCTAAAATAGGTTTAGCTAAAACATCATATGGAATATTCTTATCATATCCACCTGCAATTAAAATAATAGGTTCATTAAACGCATAAATACCTGCAATAGTTCTAGTTGGAGTACTACTAGCAGAATCATTATACCATTTAACACCATTAATTTCTCTAACAAATTCTATTCTATGATTAACACCAGGAAACTTCTTAAGAATATCTTTAACTTTATCCATATCAGTAATATAATCTCTTACAACACTAAGAACAGTACAAATATTAATATAGTTATGTCTTCCTTTTATTTTTAAATCATTAACATTTATAATTTCATCATCATTATACATAATTTTATCATCTAATATTACATAACTATCCTTTAACTTTTCTTTACTACTAAAGTATCTAACCAAAGAATTACTTTCTTTAGCAAAACTTCTAACTAATTCATCATCATAATTTAACACTAATATAGAATCTTTATTCTGATGTTTAAAAATACATTTTTTAGCATCTATATATTCTTGATAACTACTATGAATATCTAAATGATTAGGATTAATATTAGTAATAACTGAAATATCAGGAGAAACACTCATATCCATAAGTTGAAAACTAGATAATTCCAATACGATTATATCATCTTCTTTAACCTTATCCATATTTACAAATATAGGTTTTCCTATATTACCACCAGTAAATACATTATAACCTAACCTATCCAAAATAATAGAAATTAAAGTAGTAGTAGTAGTTTTTCCATCACTACCAGTAATGCCAATAACTTTACAAGGAGCAAGTTTAATAACCTCTTCTACTTCAGTTGTTATAACAGCTCCTCTTTCTCTTTCAGCTTTCAAATATTCATTATTAGGTAAACAACTAGGACTTCTAAATATAACATCAAACCCAACTAATTTTTTTAAATAATCTTCTCCAACAGAAATATCAATATTATATTTATTAACTAAATCCATTACCTCTACAGATAATTCATTTTTATCAAACAATACAACATTTTTACTAAGATTAGCCATATAAGAAATCAAAGGAATATTACTAACCCCCGCACCTATAATAGCTATTTTTTTATTACTTAAATATTTATTATATTCTAATACTTTTTTATTCATAGTTTGCACCTCTTCTTAATTTTATGATTAAAATATACCATTAATTATATTAATAGTAAAGTTTTTTAAAGTTGTTTACAATACATTTTACAAAACTTTTAATATACTTAAAAATATTATTTATGAAACAATTCCCTATCCCTATAATAATAATCAGTTCGTACTTTATTTAATTTTTTACAAACAACATTATAATTTCTAGAATTTATATCAGAAAAAGTCCCATATTCAAATATCTTATCTTTAATAGGTTCATCAAGTAATACTAAATGACTTCTTAAAACTAATAATTGATATTCCAAAGAATTATTTCTATTACTAGATATACACTCTAAATTTTCATCTGAATAAGATTTTAAACTATCCGCAATAAGAACAATTCTTTTAATTAATAAATCATAAAAATTATCATTATCAATATTTTCATCACTTATATTTCTAGGATCTAGTTTACTATTAATAATAACATGTTCCATAGGAACACTATAAAGAGATGAAATATATTTAACAAACTCAAAATAATTATTACTATTTATTCTAATCAAATCCCTAAGTACACAAAAAGTATATAAATCAAGATAATCATTAGTAATAATTAAAGATGAAGACTGATTATCTTTATTAAAAGTCATATTACTTAATCTATCAAAAATTCTATACTGTAAATAAGGTAAAATTGTTTTATTCCAAGCCTCCATATCATTATCATCTTTTTTAGAATTAATAAAAGTATCATAACTATTATTACTAGAAGGAAAAGATATTGTATCATCAGAATTACTAAAAGTTTTAGCAAAATATAATATAAACTCAATTAACCATTTTTCACTTATATTACTATACATTTTCTCTTCTTCACTTATTAAAAGTTTTAATTCTTCTAGTTTACCTTTTCCTTCTTTATTATCTAATAAAAATAATTCACCATATTTATTACCAATATCAAATATTATCTTACAAAGATTATCTAAATATTTAGATTGTTCAAAAGTTAAATTATTTTCCATAAAAATCACCTCTTACAAGTCAAATATTATATCATTACTTAATTAATAAGTAAATAAGCAAAATAAAACCCTTATAAAATATAAGGGTTAAATTCAATATGGTGTCCCCATGGTGATTCGAACACCAGACCGTACGCTTAGAAGGCGTATGCTCTATCCAGCTGAGCTATGGAGACATTTCTCAAACAAGACATTCTAAGTATACACCTTTTTTTTTAATTATTCAATACTTTTTTTCAAATTTTTGTAAATTGTTAATTGAAAAGTTAAATGGAACAGCTAAAATGTAATGTTCAACTTAATTTTG